>JAVKCR010000435.1:0-12059 GCA_040222645.1 Rhodospirillales bacterium | reverse complement strand
CGGCTGCCCCTCGACCGGGTCCAGCTTCGCCACCCTCGCATGATCCAGGCGGGGCACCGATTTCAGCAGGGCCAGTGTATAGGGATGATGCGGGTTGTGATAGACGTCTTCGGCGGTGCCGGACTCGATGATACGCCCCGCATACATCACATTCACGCGATCCGCATAGCGCGCGACCACCCCGAGATTGTGGGTGATGATGATCTGCGCGACCCCGAGTTCCTTCGTCAGATTCTTCATCAATTCGAGAATCTGCGCCTGGATCGTCACGTCGAGCGCCGTTGTCGGCTCATCGGCGATGATCAGCTTCGGTTCGCAGCTCAACGCCATGGCGATCATGACCCGCTGACGCATGCCGCCCGACAGATGGTGGGGATACTGTTCCAGCCGCCGCTCCGGCTCCGAGATGCCGACCTTCGACATGTAGCCGATGGCGCGCTTGCGTGCCTCCTCCTCGCTGATGTCGAGATGGGCGAGCATGGTCTCGGTCAGCTGCATGCCGATCGACAGCACCGGATTGAGCGACGTCATCGGCTCCTGGAAAATCATGGAGATTTCCCGGCCGCGCAGATCGCGCACCTCGGCGTCGCTGAGCTTCAGCAGGTCACGACCCTGGAAGAAGATTTCGCCACCGACGATCTCTCCCGGCGGCTTGGCCACGAGTTGAAGAATCGAAAGCGCGGTCACGGACTTTCCGGAGCCGGACTCGCCAACGACGGCGACGGTTTCGCCTTCGTTCACGGAGTACGACACACCGTCCACGGCCTTCACGATACCTGCAGACGTGAAGAAGTGCGTCTGCAGATTCTTGATATCAAGCAGAGTGCCCACAATCCTCCCTTTACGTTTTTTCTGTTTTGGGGCGTTGGTGACGGTACGAACCGGCCACTAGCCTGTCAACGATTACAGTCGATATTCCGGGATGTTAGAGGCGCTTTTCTGGCAAATGTTTCGCCAGATGGAACTTGCCTGATGGTTTGCATGAACATTGCTCAACAAATAGCCAGTCAGAAGCTGGCGAAGGCATCCAGACCGGCCACACCGCCATCCTCTTCCAGGATCAGCAGCGGATTTATCTCCGCTTCGCGCAGAATCGGTCCCATCATCAGCGACAGTTCCGAGAACCTGGAAACGGCACGCACCAATGCACCGGCGTCCCCCTTGCGACCCCGGAATCCGAGGACCGGGGCAAGCCCCCTCACCTCGGCTATCATCTCCATGGCCTCGCTTTCGGAGACCGGCGCCATGCGGATCGCGACATCACGATAGATCTCGGCCATCACCCCGCCGGCGCCCAGCACCACCACCGGCCCGACCTGCGGGTCGAGGCGATAGCCCAGGATCGCTTCGCACACCCCTGAAAGCATCGGCGAGACGAGAATGCCGTCGATCGAAACGCCGGGCATGGCGTCGCCGACGTCTCGGTATATCCCGGCGAGAGCCTCTCGTAATTGCGCCGCATCCCGGATACCGAGTCTGACCCCGCCAACATCGCTCTTGTGCGCGATATCCCGGGCGACGACTTTCGCGGCCACCGGGTAGGACAGATCCGGCAGGTCATCATCCGGACCGACCAGCTTCGCCGCGGCCATCGGCACACCGAGCGCCGCAAAAAGATTCCGTGCCTCGATCTCAGTCAGGGCCCCGGCCACCGGCAAGTCCGGAAGGTCTACATTGCGCGATTCGTGGTCTTGCACCACGGGGGCACGCCAGTCCAGGAATGCCCGGACGGCATCGGCACAGGATTCAGGCGTGCGGAAAGCCGCGACGCCCGCATCGCTCAACAGCCTCAATGATCGGTCCGCCTGCGGGGCGATGAATGAAACGATCGGCTTCGGTGATCTCGCCCGCTCGACGATCGGCCTGACCGCGATATCCGGCTTGAACTGACCGCTCGATCCGACGACGGCGACGACGATACCGTTATTGTCCGCGGCCACCAGTTCATCGAGACCGGCGCCGTAGACCTCCGCGTTCGCGCCGGCCATGGTAACGTCGATCAGCGGCGATTCGCCGACGCGAATGTCGTAGCCGTCCATGCGCTGTTTCAGGGAGGCGCCCGGTGTTGCCAGATCAACCCCTAGCACGCCAAGCCTGTCGACAACCGTCGCGGCGCCGCCGCCCGTGGTTGTCATCACGGTTGCCCGGCGGATTTCCGGCGGCTTGCGTCCGACAAACAGGGCCGGCGCCTCGAACAGGGTCTCGAGATTGTCGACCCGGACGATGCCGTTGTGGCGGAAGAAGGCGTCGATCGCCTTGTCGGTGCCGGCGATCGCGCCGGTATGCGACAGCGCGACCTGCTCGCCGACGCTCGACCGGCCGAGCTTGTAGGCGATCACCGGCTTGCCGAGATCGAAGGCCCGGCGCGCGGCGGCGGCAAGCGCGTCCGCATCCCGCAAGGTCTCGAGGAACAAAAGAATCGCATCCGTTGACGGGTCATCGGCAAGGTAGCCGGCCAGTTCGCCGACGCCGAGGTCACATTCATTGCCCACGGACACCAGCTTTGAGAATCCGATGCCGCGCGGGATGCCGCGCGAGATCATGGTTCCGAGGATGGTGCCGCTCTGGGACACCAGCCCGAAACGGCCGCGCACCAGGTCGCCGGCTTCCAGCACCGCGTTGACGGTGAGCAATGCGGCAATGTCGGTGGCGATCATGCCCATCGAATTGGGGCCGATGATGCGCACCCCGAGCCTGCGTCCGAGATCGACGAGAGCCTGCTGGCGGGCCTGCCCCGCCTCACCCGCTTCCGCGAAACCGTCGGAATAGATCGTGGCCACCTTCACGCCGGCCTTCGCGCAATCCTCGATCGCTGCGGGAACGAAGCGCGTCGGGACCATGATGAAGGCATGGTCCACCGGCTTGCCGTAGGCTTCCAGGCTCGGCCAGGCCTTTTCCCCCAGTACCTCGTCTCGGTTCGGGTTGACCGGCACGATGGTGCCTTCGAAGCCGTGCATCCGCATGTAGCGGTGCGGCCGGGCCGTGTTCTTGGTCTCGTCGGCGGATGCGCCGATCAGCCCGACGGTGCGCGGCCGGAAGATCGCGTCGGCGAGGCTCATGCGCTCTTTTCCGGGCGCGGCGGACGCTGGTCGAAGCGACGGTCGAACACGCCCTCGGCAATGCGGTTCTTGAGAATCTCGATGGAGCCGCCGGCGATCATCCAGCCCCGTGTGCGGCGCAGGCAATATTCGATCAGGCAATCCTCGCTATACCCGGCAGCGCCGAGAATCTGCATCGCCTCGGATGCGATCTCGAAACCGGCCTGGTTGCAGAAGGCCTTGGCGATCGAGGTCTCCTGCGCGGAGGGAAAGCCGTTATCGGCGTTGGTCGCCGCCCGGTAAAGCAGCAACTGGCCGGCATCGAGCTTGATCTGCATGTCGGCGAACTTCCATTGCAGGCCCTGGAACTCGCAGATCTCGCGGCCAAACTGCTTGCGGGTCAGCGCATGCTCGCGCGCGATATTAAAGGCAAGGCGGCCGAGCGCCAGCGAGCGCGCCGTGTTGCCGATGCGCTCCACGTTGAAGCCGGCGATCTGCTTCTTGAACCCGCCCGGGCCGAGCAGGAGGTTTTCCGGACCGACATAGACATCCTCGAAATAGAGCTGCGCCCAGTGATCGCCGCCCATGTATCGGACCGGCTGGCCCATGGAGAAACCCTTCATGCCGGGCTCGATCAGGACGGACCCGATGCCGCCGGTACCCGGCCCGAAGCGGACATAGGCGAGGATAACATCGGCCTCGGTCCCGTGGCTGGTGAAGACCTTGGTGCCGTTAATGCGGTATCCCTCGCCGTCCGGCGTGGCGGTCGTCTTCAGGTCGGTCACGGCGGAGCCTGCCTCCGGTTCCGACATGCCGACGGAAATCAGCCCCTCGCCGGCAAGGATCGGCGCCAGGTAGCGTCGCTTCTGATCTTCCGTGCCGTATTCGGCGAGCACACGCACCGCGCCGAAACTGCCGGCCTGGATCACGTCCGCGCTGCGCGGGCAGATCTGTGCCATGGTTTCGATGGCGATGACGGCATCCATCAGGCTGCCGCCCTGGCCGCCGTCGGCTTCCGCTATCGTGATGCCGAGGAGACCGTTCTCCGCGAGCAACCGGGCGATGTCTTTCGGGAAGGGTCCGGCATGCGCGCGCTTCAGCGCACCGTCCGCCAGATGCCGCTCGCCCAGCCCCTTGACCGCATCCCGGAACATGCGCTGTTCCTCGTTGAGTTCGAAATCCATCCCGATCCGCTCCATCCAACTATCCAATAGGCACTCGGCCCTTATTGACCGGACAAATTAATGTCACGGACCCACCGAGGCAACATGAAACGGTATTTGATGCGGGCGGGTACTTCACGCAGTCGGTGAAGCAGGCCGGACAGGGACGTGATGTCCGTCGGCAGGGGCGTCGCCTCCACGGTCAGTTGCAATGATCTGCAGCACATCAGCGCCCGTTTCATGTGCCAGTCGTCCGTCACCAGCATGACGCGCGAAACGTTGATGTCGGCAAGTTTCTCCCGGCTGTTGACGATATTCTCGAAAGTGTTCCGGGAACGAGGCTCAGATATCAGGACATCATCCGGAACACCGCAATCGCGCGCCAGTTGCACCATGACGTTGGCTTCGCAAAAGCCTTCCGATCTTCCACCACCGCTCATGACGATCCTGAGACCGGGAGTGGCCTTCCAGAGATCCACGACATGCATCACGCGTTGCGACAGGCGGCGGGAGGCGGTTCCGTCCCGCAGGACACGTGCTCCGAGCACGATCGCCACCGGGAAGACCGCGTCACGCGCGCGCGTCACCCCCAGAAATCCGCCCCCGGCGGGTACACGAACTCGTTCTCGTAGACCAGGCCCGGTTCGCGGTCCCGGGCCATCCAGAGCGGCCCGTCGAGATCGACGAATTCGGCGGCCTGCGCCACCAGTGCCGCCGGCGCCATGCCGAGCGAAGTGCCCATCATGCAGCCGACCATGATGCCGAAGCCCGCGGCTTTTGCCGCGGCCGAGAGACGCAGCGCCTCGGTCAGGCCGCCGGTCTTGTCGATCTTGATGTTCACGTAGCCGTACTTGCCGGCGAGCGACGGCAGGTCGTCGGTGACGTGGCAGCTTTCGTCGGCGCAGAGCGGCACGGCGCACTGGAAGCCGTCGAGGGGGCCGTCCTGCCCCGCCGGAAGAGGCTGTTCGAGCAGCGCGACATTGAGGGCCTTGAGTTCCGGCGCGATCGCCTCGAGCGTCGGCAGGTCGAGACCTTCATTGGCGTCGACGATGATGCGGCTGTTCGGCGCACCATCGTGCACGGCGCGGATGCGCGCGAGCGCGTCCTCGTGCGCGAGCTTCATCTTGAGGACCGGCTTGTGGGAAATCTTGCGCGCCGACTCGCGCATCGCATCGACCTCGTCGAGACTGACCGTCTCCACGGTGACGATCTTGCGGGGCTCCGGGATGCCGGCGATCTGCCAGGCACGCCGGCCGGAGCGCTTCGCCTCCAGGTCCCAGAGCGCGCAATCCACGGCGTTCCGCGCCGCGCCGGCGGGCAGCCGCTGTTGCAACGCTGCGCGGTCGAGACCATTGGTGAGATCGCCTCGCAGGCCCTCGATATCCGCCATGACGCCCTCGACCGTCTCGCCGTAATGGGCATAGGGCACGCATTCCCCGAGCCCGGTCACGCCGCCTTCCGTGATCGCGGCGACGACAACGACCGCCTCGGTCCGCGCGCCGCGGGATATCCTGAAGGTGCGCGCGAGAGGCCAGGTTTCCCGACGGACCTCGAACTGCATCACATCGTCGCCACGATATCGGCGAGCGGGCCGACGCCGCGCTTCACCGGGTCGACCGCCGGCATGCCGAAGCGATCCTCGAGCCCCTTCAACAGGCTGTCGGTCGCCGCATCGTCGAGCGCCGAGCAATTGACCGAGAAGCCGATGACCTTCGCCGCCGGGTTGGTCAGCCGGGCGCAGGTCTCGTTCAGCGCGATGCAGTCCGCGAGGTCGGGCAGCGGCGATTGCGGCAGGCCGCGCATATGGGTGCGTGTCGGCTCATGGCACATCACGAGCGCATCGGCCTGCGCCCCGTGCAGAAGACCGAGGCTGACGCCGGCGAAGGAGGCGTGGAACAGGCTCCCCTGCCCCTCGATGATGTCCCAGTGATCCGGATCGTTGGCCGGGCTGATCTTCTCGACCGCGCCGGAAATGAAATCGGAAACCACGGCGTCCACCGAAACGCCGCTTCCGGCGATGAAGATGCCGGTCTGGCCGGTAGCACGAAAATCCGCCTTCATGCCGCGGTCGAGCATTTCGGCTTCGAGCGCCAGTGTGGTGTACATCTTGCCGACCGAGCAATCCGTACCGACGGCCAGCAGGCGCTTGCCGCCTCGTTTCTCGCCCGTACCGACATCGAAATCCTCCGTCGGATGGCGCACATCGGCAATCGTGCGACCGTTCGCCGCGGCGGCGGCCTTCAGTTCCGGTACTTCGGCCAGCCGGATATGCAGGCCGCTGGCGAGGTCCATGCCAAGCTCAAGCGCCTTTTTCAGCGGTGCGATGGACGCGGGCGAAAGCCTGCCACCACGGTTCGCGACGCCGACGATGACGGTGCCGATTCCGGCGGCCGCCGCTTCCTCGACGGACATGTCGGGCAGCTTGAGGTCGGCCTTGCAACCTTCCAGCCGCAGCTGTCCGATGCACCAGTCGGGACGCCAATGGGCGACGCCGGCCGCTGTTTTCGCGGCAAGCTGGTCCGGCGCATCGGCAAGGAACATGAGGTAGGGCGTACGGAATGACATCGGAGCCTCCTGTGATCGTCGCCGCGGAGTCTATCCGACCGCCAAGGCCATGCAACCCGGGCAAGCGGATTCCGAAGGCCCCGAAGCCCGGTTTTCGTGGGTTCAGATAACGGAAAAGAATTGGGACAGAGCCCCGGTATTCGACGGCGTCAGAGTATTCCGCCGGACCCGTCCGAAAGTTCCGCCATCTCCGCGACCGTGACCGGCTTGATCGGCATGCGCAGCCGGTAATATCCGACGACCGAGGGGCTTTCCTGCCGGACGTCTGCCATCAGCCGCGTGACGGTCAGGCTGCACATCCGTCCCTGGCACGGCCCCATGCCGGCGCGGCAGAAACTCTTCATCTGGTTCGGCCCCGGACAGCCGCCGGCCGCAATGGCGCGGATCTCGCCGGCGGTGATCTCCTCGCATCGGCAGACAATGGTGTCGTCGGCTTTCGGAACGGAAAGATGCGGCCGGTAGAGTCGTTCGAGGAATGGCCGCACCGCCCGGTCCCGGCCGAGAGCCGCCTCGAGCCTGGCCGCGCGGGCATCCGCGTCCCCGGCGGACAGCGACCCGAGATCGCGGGCGATGCCGAGGGCCGCGAGTTCCCCGGAGAGTTCCGCCGATTTCGCCCCGTCGATACCACCGCCGTCGCCAGCGACATGGATTCCAGGTTCCGACGTGGCGCCGAAGCGTCCGAGTTCCGGCCGCCAGCAGGCCTGGTCACCATCCCAGATCATCCGGCATCCGAGCGCGGCCGGCAGCTGCGTGTTCGGCACCACCCCCTCGTGCAGCACGATGGTGCGAGCGATCATCCGGCGCAGCGCGCCGCGGTGGATGAAGGATATCGCCTCGGCGCTGTCTTCCCCGTCGATGCGGATGTCGGACACCCCGGAAAGCACCGGAACCCGCGCCCGGCGGATTTCCGCCAGCAGACCGAGTCCCTTCGTCAGGTAGGCATGCCCCCGCAAGGCGCCCGGCAGATGCCTGAGCGCATAGATGCGGTCGCGCAGGGTCGTCGTCTCGAGGATGGCGGCGATCTTCGCACCGGCGCGGACATATTGCGCGGCGAGCAGGAACAGCAAAGGTCCGCAACCCGCCAGCACGATCCCGTCGTCACCGCCTGCGACGATACCCGATTGCTTCAGCATGATCTGCGCCGCACCGGCACTCATCACGCCAGGCAACGTCCAGCCCGGCACCGGCACTGGCCGCTCCATCGCGCCGGTGGCCACCACCAGCCGTCGGGCCGTCAGCATCCGGGAACCGCCCGGCGACGAGCAGGCGACGGCAAATCCCTCGTCGGTACGATCCACCAGCCAGGCCATCGTCTCCGACGCATAGGTCGCCGTCGAGGCACGCAACCGCTTGGCGACGGAAGTGCCATGCCGGTAATCGGGCCCGAGAATGACAGGATCCTTGAGCCCTTCCTCCTCGATCGCGCGGTAGATCTGGCCGCCGGGACCGCGCTGTTCATCGAGCAGGATCACCCGCAGGCCAGCTTCCGCGGCCGCGGCTGCCGCCGACATGCCTGCCGGCCCCGCGCCGATCACGGCGAGATCGAAATCGGTTCCGGTCATGGCGCGAGTTTCACCTTGCCGGCCTGGCGCACGATCGCCATGCCCTCGCACAGCCGGATCATGCAGCCCTGGCGGCCGGCAACGCCGTCGACCGTCACCAGGCATTCGAAACAGACGCCCATCATGCAATAGGGCGCGCGCGGCTGCTTGCCGACTGGACTCAGGCGCGTGTGGTCGAGCCCGGCGAGCAACATCGCCTCGGCAATCGTGACGCCGTCAGGCGCCTCATGCGGCTTGCCGTCGATCGTGAAGGCCACCTTGCCGGAAGCCGTTTTCAGTTTCGCCTCAAACATCGAACCTCGCGCTCGTGAAGGCAGACAGTTCCTCGGGCAGGCTGCCTGTGGCGATGGCGTCGGCCAACGGGCCCGCATGCGCGGCGGCCAGCGTCACGCCGCTATGGCAATTGGCGATGAAGGCGCCGGGATATTCCGCGCTCTGCTGGTAGAGCGGCAGGCCGTCCGGCGTCATGACGCGCAATGCGCCCCAGCTCCGCACGATCCGCGCCGAGGACAGGAACGGGAACGACTTGACGGCGCGCGCCGCGATATCGCCCAGCACGCCGCCCTTGGTCGTCACGTCGAAGCCGACATCCTCGTGGCTGTCCCCGAACAGCACGCTGCCTTCCGCCGTCTGGCGCACGAAGGTGGTCGGCATCGGCATGAACGGATCGAGCCGTTCGGTCACCAGCACCTGGCCGCGCACCGGTTCGAGCGGCGCATTGATCGCCACCTCGCCACCGAGCCGGGCATTGCCCAGGCCGGCGGCCAGCACCACCTTCGGCGCCGCGAACCGCCGCCCCGCCGCCGCGATGGCGAAGTCGCCCGGGGCGGCCTCGATCGATTGCACCGGCGCATTGGCGAGGTAGCGCCCGCCGCTGCCCTTGAAACCTTCGTGCAGAGCCCGGAACAGGTAGAGCGAACTGCAATGGCCATCCGACTCGCAGTACGAGCCGCCGACGACGTCGGGGCCGATACCCGGCAGGATCTTCGCCAGTTCGTCATGGTCCAGCATTTCCATGGCGCAACGATTGGCGCCCGGCTGGTTGCGGAACTGCTCGACCTCGGCCGCACGTTTCTCGAACTCTGCCTCGGACAGGCAGACATGCACGCCGCCCGGCTGGTGGTGGAAGGTGTTCACCCCGGTCTGCTTCTTGAGATCGGCAGCAAAAGCCGTCCATTCGGCGGCGCTGCGGCGGGTCCAGTCGGCGTAGGCCGGCGCGCCGAGCCCCTTGCTCTGCACCCACACCAGGGCGAAATTGCCGCGCGACGCGCGAAAGGCCACGTCTCCCTCGTCCAGCAGCAGGACCTTTTTCAGGCTGCGGCAGAGACCGTTGGCGATGGCCAGCCCGACGAGCCCGCCACCGACAACGATGGCGTCGAAATTCTCCCGCCGGCTGGTAACCGCATCAGCCATTTTCGGAGAGCAACAGCTTTGCCTTGGCATCGAGCCCGCTGATCAGGGCGTCCGCACCGGAATTCCTCATCACCGACTGGTACTCGGAGCGTTGGCGCGCCAGTTCGCTTATCGAACCGTCAAGATATATGTCGACGATGCGGGCATCCTCGCCCTCGCCGAAAATGACATATGTGAGCGCCACCGGCGTATCGTCAGGCCGGCGAAGTTCCGTCATTACCAGAAGGGTATTCTGCGGTCCGGGCTGCGTGCCGAGTGTCTCGAAACTTTCGCCGGAATAACCGTCGAAGCGGTTCGCATAGGTTGCGACCGTCAAATCCGTGAAAGCCTTCACGTAATCGGCACGCTGCGCCTCGGACATCTTCGACCAGCCGGAACCGACGGCGAATCGAGCCATGCGCGCCAGGCCGAATCCGGATACGACAACCGGCCGAAGCGAGTCGGCACGGATGGCCACTGGCGTGGATTTTGCCACCTTCATCGATTCAAGCAATACGGCGTGCAGCTTTTCCACGAGCTCGGTCGACCTCTCGACCGGCGGCGTGGCACCGGCGACCGGGAAACCGAGACCGCCGGCAGCAAGTACCAGAACCAGCGCAGTTTTTCGCAAGCCCGACAGCATCGGACAGATATTCCTCCATGAACGAAGCTGCGCAAGTCTGCGCCGGGATTCTGGCAAAGAAAAGGCCATTGCTGCATGCAATACAGCCATGACAGGCCCGCGCTGTCGTTGCATTGCAATAAACACGCTCGAACGGTATAAGCGGACAGGTATCGTGGGATCAAAAAGCCCCCTTGAAGCTCGGCCGGCACTGCCCAGTTGTGGTTGCGTGTGGCCAAACCTCTGGACCGAGGAAACGTAATGACCGGAAAGCTCCCCTTGCGCGTCGTTCTCGCGCAGCCGCGCGGTTTCTGCGCCGGCGTTGAACGCGCGATCGAGATTGTCGAGAAGGCGCTCGAGATATACGGCCCCCCGGTCTATGTCCGGCACGAGATCGTCCACAACAAGTTCGTCGTTGAATCGCTGCGCGCCAAGGGCGCCGTCTTCGTCGAGGAACTGGACGAGGTACCCACCGGCGCCGTTACCGTTTTCAGCGCGCACGGCGTCCCCCAGATGGTGGTGAACGAGGCTGAGCGACGCGACCTGCCGGTAATCGACGCGACCTGTCCGCTGGTCACCAAGGTGCACAAGGAAGGCCAGCGTTATGCCGGCATGGGCCGCGAGGTCATCCTCATCGGTCATGACGGTCACCCGGAAGTCGAGGGCACCCGCGGCCAGATTCCCGGCGGCGTTATCCTTGTCTCCAAGCCTGAGGATGTTGCCAAGGTAGAGGTCAAGAACCCCGACATGCTCGGCTACGTGACCCAGACGACGCTCAGCGTCGACGACACCCGCGACGTCATCGAGGCGCTCAAGGAGCGTTTCCCCAACATCATCGGCCCCGACGTGCGCGACATCTGCTACGCCACCCAGAACCGGCAAGCCGCGGTGCGGGAACTTTCCAGCCAGGTCGACCTGATCCTGGTGATCGGCGCGCAGAACAGCTCGAATTCCAACCGCCTTGCTGAAATCGGCAACGAAATGGGCATCAAGAGCCACCTGATCGACGATGCTCGCTCGTTCGACGATACATGGCTCGACGGCATCGAGACGGTCGGTGTTTCCGCCGGTGCTTCGGCGCCGGAAAAGCTGATCCAGGACCTGATCGCCCATCTCGGCACCGTCCGCGACATCACCGTGACCACGCTCGCCGGGGTCGAGGAGAACGTGGTCTTCAAGCTTCCGAAAATCCTTACCGACGCCGCGTCCGCGGCGCAGGCTTCTTCCTCCTGACCTGACGGGCAACCGGCAGGAAATCTCAGCAAGAGACCATAGAAAGGGCAGACACTTGGCCGTACCTCTGATCCAGCAGGCCCGCGTCGGCGGCTATATCCTGAAGAACCGCCTTACCGGCCGGAACAAGTACCCGCTGGTTCTGATGCTGGAACCGCTGTTCCGCTGCAATCTCGCCTGCCCGGGCTGCAGCAAGATCGACTATCCAGACGAGATCCTGAACCGGAGGCTGTCGGTCAAGGAATGCCTTGATGCCGTCGATGAATGCGGCGCGCCGATCGTCTCGATCCCCGGCGGTGAGCCGCTGCTCCACCGCGAGATCGTCGAGGTGGTCGAAGGCATCGTCGCCCGCAAGAAGTTCGTCTATCTCTGCACCAACGCGCTCCTGCTGAAGAAGAAGATCGACCAGTTCAAGCCGTCACCCTACCTCACCTTCTCCATCCACCTCGACGGCGATCGCGAGCATCATGACAAGGCGGTCGAC
>JAVKCR010000434.1:0-6832 GCA_040222645.1 Rhodospirillales bacterium | reverse complement strand
GATCGGGGTGGCGCGCGGGTGCAGCGCCCTGACCAGCCCGTTGGCCGACTGGAACGGCTCGCTGAGAGAGGTCGTTTCCTTGCGGTCCTTCGCCCGCGAGGACAGCACCGCGTGATACTGGTTGTTCACCAGCACACGCGGCAGCGCGTCGGGGTTGAGCTCGACGATCCAGCCGCCACCGGGCCTGGCCCGCATCAGCACGTCGGGGATCAGGTGTTCGACCGGCTGGTGCAGGAAGCGCAGGCCGGGCTTCGGGTCGAGCTTGCGGATTTCCTCGAGCATCTCCGAGAGTTCCTCGGACGACGCGTTGCACAGCCGCCTGAGCTGCGCGAAGTCGCGCTTGCCCACCAGTTCCAGATTGTCGATCAGCGCCGCGATGCAGGGATCGTAGCGATTCTGGTCGCGCAGCTGCGCCGACAGGCACTCGCCGAGATTGCGCGCGAACAGGCCGGGCGGGTCGAGCTGCTGCAGGCGGAGCAGGACCGCTTCCACATGGGCTGCATCGGTATTGAGTTGCTCGGCGACGCCCTCGATATCGCCGGTCAGGTAGCCGGCCTCGTCCAGCAGGTCGAGCAGGTGCGACGCGATGATGCGGTCGACGGGGTCGTCCAGTTCGAAGGAAATCTGCTCGGTCACATGATCGCGCAGCGTCACCTCGGCGGCGGTATATTGCTCGAAATCCCCGTCGGAACCGCCAAAGTCGCGGGTCCCGCCCGACCCCCAGTCCTCGACCGAGGACGACGTGCGGACCTCGACCGATTCGTCGGTGTCGTAGAGATTGTCGTAATCCGCGTCGTAGGGCGTGTCGTCGGATTCACCCATGGTGCCGGATTCGCTGAACTCGCTGGTATCGCGCATGTCCGTCGCATCGCCGCCATCGATGCCATCGCCGTCGCCGCTGCCTTCGGCCGGAGAATCGTTGCCGTTGCGGTCGTCGTCGCGGCGGTCGACAAAATCGTCGTCACGCTCGAGCAGCGGGTTGTGCTCGAGTTCCTGTTCGACATAGGCCTGCAGTTCCTGGCTGCCCATCTGCAGCAGCTTGATCGCCTGCTGCAGCTGCGGCGTCATCACAAGGGACTGCGATTGCCTCAGATCCAGTCTTGGTGCGATAGCCATGATGATTCGACCTTAGAGGCTGAATCTTTCGCCGAGATAAACGCGGCGCACGTCTTCGTGCGAGACGATCTCCTGCGGCGAGCCCTCCATCAGCACCATGCCGTCATGGAGGATGTAGGCGCGGTCGACGATATCGAGGGTTTCGCGGACATTGTGATCGGTGATCAGCACACCGAGGCCGCGGTCCTTCAGATGCGAAACCAGGTCGCGGATATCGTTGACGGCAATCGGGTCGATACCGGCAAGCGGTTCGTCGAGCAGGATGAAATGCGGTTGGCTGGCCAGCGCGCGGGCGATCTCGACGCGCCGGCGTTCGCCGCCGGACAGCGCCAGCGCGGGCGCCCGGCGCAGATGGGTGATCGAGAATTCGGCCAGCAGCGCCTCGAGAATGGCTTCCCGGCGCTCGCGGTTGGATTCGATGAGTTCGAGGACGGCCCGGATGTTGTTCTCGACCGTCATGCCCCGGAAGATCGAGGCTTCCTGCGGCAGGTAGCCGATGCCGAGGCGGGCGCGGCGGTACATCGGCAGGTCCGTGATATCGCGGCCGTCGAGCATAATCTCGCCGAAATCAGGCTTGATCAGGCCGGTGATGCAATAGAAGGAGGTGGTCTTGCCGGCGCCATTGGGACCGAGCAGTCCGACGGCTTCGCCGCGCTGGACGGTGATGGAGACATCGCGGAGCACCAGGCGCTTGCGGAAACGCTTGCCGATATTGCTGGCGATCAGTCCCGCATTTGCTGTTACAAGCCGTGGTCGTTCCACTTCGGCCATCCGTCGTTCCAGACCTTTCGCAATCCCCGGAGGTTACACTGCCTTCGGCCCCGCCGCGAGGGGCCGGACCCTTCAAGGTTACTCCCCTGCTTTCTTCGGGACCAGCATTCCCTTTACCCGTGTGCCGGAGCCGGCCTGGGCGCCGCCGAAAAGCCGGCTCTTGCCGGTATTCAGGTCGACCCGGCCGCGGGCGCCGTTGAGCTGGTTCTCGCCGCGGGTGATGCGCACGTTGCCGACCAGGTCGACTACCCCCTTGCGGACGTCGTAGAGCCCGGTATCGGCCTTCACCACCTCGTCGGCGGTCCGCACGGTCACCCCGCCCTCTGCCTTCACCTCGGTGAGTTCGTTCTTGCCCGCGATTTCGGAGAAGAAGGCGGTGAGAACGGCGGCTTCCAGCGTCTTGCCCTGGCTGACCGCCTTGGCGGCGCCGCGGGCGACGGCGGCATTCACCTCGCCGCCCCAATATTCCAGGCTGTCGCGCGCGGTGATCACGTCGGCGCCGGCCTCCAGCCTCAGGTTGCGCCCGGTCAGCACCAGCAGCGCCCGGTCCACATCGTAGTAGCCGGCATCGCCGTAGGCGGTGTCGTTGGTCGACTTGATCCGTACGTCGCCGACCGCCTCGAGGCGGTGAATGTCGGTGCCGCCGGCGCCCGTTTCCCGGTAGTAGGCGGTGAGGATGTCGGCGCTGGTCGTCACGTCGCCGCGCGAGGCCCGCGCATTGCCGCGGGCGATGAAGCGCTTGGCGTCCTGCTCCCACTCGATGCCGTCATCGGCGAACACCTCGATGGCGCCGCCGCCATTGCCGGAGAGGTCGAGACCCGCCGCCGGCGCCGGCGATGCGGCGGCCAGGGCGGCGAGAAACACGGAGGCAAGGAAGGTACGGCGCATGGGAATGGCGGCCTCCTACTGGCTGACCGGCGGTTCCTGACCGCCGGGATAGAGCACGATCTCGGACTTGCCGGTGAAGATGATCCGCTTGCCCTTGTCGAGCAGCCGGAAACCTTCCGCCTTCAGGGTACCGAACGGCCCCTGCCCGGCCACCGGGTCCTGGCTGGACGCCTCGCCGCGCTGCAGGTCGATGATCGCCTTCGGGGTGCGGATCTCGTAGCCGGAATCATGGTAGAGATTGACCGCGCCCTCGAGGTCGAGGACGCGATCCTTCTCGGTATAGCGCCCGGAATTTGCGGTCAGCACCAGCCAGGTGCCGTCATCGAGGGTGATGTCCGCCTTCGGCGCCTCGAGATCGACGCGCTCGCCGTTGATGCCGAACTGGGTGATCAGGTCCGCGGTGATCGAGAACGGCCGGTCCTCCTCGTCGGAGCCGAAGAACTGGCCGTTCACCATGTTGAGGGATTCCGCTTCCTTGGCGCTCATCTGCTGGAAGCCGATGCTGAAGCGTTCGTCCTCCTCCTGCAGCTTCGGCCAGATCGCCAGCGAGACGACGACCACCAGGGCGGTCAGCGGCAGCACGATGCGCATCAGGCCGACGAAGCGCGAGTAATAGCCGCCGGCGCCGGCATTGCGCTGGCGCTTGCGCCGCGCGGCACCCGGGTCGATTGCCGCCGCCCCGGCCATGGTCAGACGACCCCCGCGCGCAGGCAATCGTGGATATGCAGCACGCCGACCGGCTTGCGGCCGTCGAGAATGAACAGCTGGGTGATCTTGCGCTCGTTCATGATGCGCACCGCCTCCGCCGCCAGCATGCCCTGGCGGATGGTCACCGGCGAGGGCGTCATCACCTCGCCCGCGCTGCGGCCGAGCAGTTCGGGGCTCATGTGACGGCGCAGATCGCCGTCGGTCAGGATACCGGCCAGCCCGCCCTCCGCATCGACGATGCCGGCGCAGCCCAGCCGTTTCTCGCTGACCGTCAGCAGCACCTTGTCCATCCTGTCGCCAAGCGCGGCGAGCGGCATGGCGTCGCCGGCATGCATCAGTTCCTCGACCTTGAGCAGCGTCGAGCCGAGCTTGCCGCCGGGATGGAACTGGCGGAAATCGTTGGCGGAGAAGCCCTTGCGTTCGAGCAGCGCCACCGCGATGGCGTCGCCCAGCGCCAGCGTCGCCGTGGTCGAGGTGGTCGGCGCCAGCCCCATCGGGCAGGCCTCCACAAGGTCGGGCAGCACCAGCGCCGCATCCGCCGCGTTGCCGAGGGTCGAGCCCTGCCGGCCGACGATGGCGACCAGCGGGATATCGAAACGCCGGGTGTAATGGATGAGGTCGGACAGCTCGCTGGTCTCGCCGGAATTGGACAGCGCCAGCACGCAATCGGACGGCGTGATCATGCCGAGATCGCCGTGGCTCGCCTCGCCGGGATGGACGAACTGCGCCGGCGTGCCGGTCGAGGCCAGGGTCGCGGCGATCTTGTTGCCGACATGGCCGCTCTTGCCCATGCCGCTGACGATCACCCGGCCGGTGACGGCGGACATGATGTCGATGGCGCGGACGAAGGTCGCATCCAGCACGCTGGCGACGGCGCGCACGCCGTCCGCCTCGGTCGCGAGCACGCGGCGCGCGGACAGGATGTCCGGATGCAGGGCGCCGTCCGGCGCGGTGTCGATCGCTGCGTTGTGCTTGGTCATGCGTCTCGAATCTGTGTCGGGTCGCGGGAATCTCAAGCGTCGGGGCCCGAGTATGTGCGACTCGGGCTCATGATGCGCCTGCCCCCCTCATAAATCAACAAGCCGCGGCCAGCGGGAAACCGCGCGATTCCGGGTCAGGAATGGGCGAAGATGTCGGTGTCTTCCCAGGCCAGCAGGTCGAGTTCGGCGCGCGTCGGCAGGAACCGGAAACAGGCTTCCGCGATCTCCCGGCGCCCCTCGCGGTCGAGGCGGGCATGGAAGATGTCCATCAGGTCATGCAGGTGCAGCACGTCGGCGGCGGCATAGCCCATCTGCGCCTCGTTGAGGTCGGGCGCGCCCCAGTCGGAACTCTGCTGCTCCTTCGAGAGGTCGATCTTCAGCAGTTCCTTGCAGCAATCCTTGAGGCCGTGCCGGTCGGTATAGGTGCGGGTCAGCTTCGAGGCGATCTTGGTGCAGAACACCGGCGTGGTGTCGGCGCCGAGCCAGGCCTTGAAGGCGGCGATGTCGAAGCGGGCGAAATGGAAGATCTTCAGCACCGCGGGGTCCTCCAGCAGCGCCTTCAGGTTCGGCGCGTCATGGCGGCCGCGCTCGAACTTGACGAGATGGATGTCGCCGCCGCGCCCGCGCAGCTGCACGAGGCAGAGCCGGTCGCGCTTGAGCCTGAGCCCCATGGTCTCGGAATCGACGGCAACGCTGTCGCCGAAATCGAGCCCGGCCGGCAGATCGCCATGATGCAGATGAATTTCCGGTTTGGTGTTCACGAGGCGGTCACCCTGCGGTTCCCGCGCGATCCCGGCCGTTGGCGCCACCGAGGTGGCGAACCGTCTCCGCCCTGGCGGAGCATCGGGAACCCGCGGATTCTCTTTGATCCTGATGGCAAGCTGCGTACCAGCCGCCAGCCGCAACGGTCAAATGGTTTGTGACGGCGGGGAGGCCCGCAAGGGACAATCGGACGCAGTCTCCCCGGTTAGGGGAACCTGATTCGTCAGTGAAACCGCTACGAGGGAGAAGATGGTGCCCAGGAGAAGACTCGAACTTCCACCCGTGTTACCGGACAGGTACCTGAAACCTGCGCGTCTACCAATTCCGCCACCTGGGCCTAGGGGCTGCCCTCGCCGACCGCCCGTGGGGGGTCGCGAAGAGCGGTGTAGCTAACGCCTGCGACGGGCGCTGTCAACAGGCAGATGACGGCCGCCTCATGTTGACGCCAAGGTGGCCATCGGGTAAGCGACGGGCTAGATTCTGGAGAGGCATTCCGGCGAACGAGGACAGGCATGAACGGGCGGTTGGTTACGGTTTTCGGCGGGTCGGGCTTCATCGGCCGCCACATCGTCCAGAAGCTGGCGTCGGAAGGCTGCCGGGTGCGGGTCGCGGTGCGCGACGTCGAGGGCGCGAAGTTCCTGCTGCCGCGCGGCGATGTCGGCCAGATCTCCATCCATCACGCGGATCTCACCGACGCCGCCTCGATCGCGAAGGCCTGCGACGGCGCGGACGCCGTGGTCAACGCGGCGGGCATCCAGTCCCCGTCCGGCAAGGCGACCTACCAGGCGGTCAATGCCGAGGCCGTCGGCCTGATGGCGAAACATGCGAAGGCCGGGGGTGCGGCGGCGATGGTGCATATCTCCGGCCTCGGCGCCGATTCCGCCTCGCCCATCGGGCTGGCCAGCTGGAAGGGCCGCGGCGAGGAATACGCCCGCCAGGCCTGGCCGGCGGTCACCATCCTCCGGCCCAGCATCGTGTTCGGCCCGGAAGACCATTATTTCAACCGCCTCGCCGGCATGCTGCGGATCTCCCCGGTGCTGCCGGTGATCGGCGGCAAGTTCCCGCATATCGATTTCAACAAGGCGAAATGCGGCCTGGTGCTGGCCGAGGGCGGGCCGCTGATGCAGCCGGTCTATGTCGGCGACGTGGTCCAGGCGGTCTGGAAGGCGCTGACCGATCCCTCGGTCGCCGGCCAGACCTACGAGCTCGGCGGGCCGGACGTCATCGACGGCACGCAGGCCGCCCGCATGGTGCTCGACATCACCCGGCGCGGCAATGTCGCGGTCTCGATGCCCTGGTGGAAGGCGAAGCTGCTCGGCCACATCCTCGGCCTGCTGCCGAACCCGCCCTTCACCGCCGATCATGTCGAGCTGATGAAACAGCCGAACCTGGTGAGCAAAGGCGCGCGCGGATTTGCCGATCTCGGCATCACGCCGAAGGCGCTCGGCGCCATCCTGCCGACCTATCTCGCCGCCTAGCGCCCGGCCTCGAGGCGGGGCCGCCAAGCCTGATCGGCAAGCTGGTCGTCACGGCCTGTTCGTCAGGCCGGGTTGGCCAGCGCCGGCAGCGCGCCGCCCAGTCGCAGCCGGTAGATCGCGCCAGGCGTG
>JAVKCR010000433.1:0-4367 GCA_040222645.1 Rhodospirillales bacterium | reverse complement strand
CATGGCGGTCGGCAGCACCAGGTCGGCGGCCTGCGCGGTGACCGTCGGGTAGGCGTCGGATACGACGATGAAATTGTCCGGGTTGCGGTAACCGGGCAGGCCTTCCTCCATCATGTTGGGGGCGGCCTGCATGTTGTTGTTCACCTGCACCCAGTAGGCGTTCAGCTTGCCGTCCTTCAGCATCCGGTTCTGCTGCACGGCGTGGTAGCCGGGTTTCGCCGGAATGATTCCGTCCGGCAGCTTCCAGATCTTCTCGGCGAATTTCCGGTGTTCCGGGTTGGCGACCACCATGTCAGCCGGCAGCCGGTGGGAGAAGGTGCCGACCTCGCGCGCGGTGCCGCAGGCCGACGGCTGGCCGGTCAGCGAGAAGGGCGAATTGCCGGGCTGGGAGATTTTGCCCGTCAGCAGGTGGATGTTGTAGATCAGGTTGTTCACCCAGACGCCGCGGGTGTGCTGGTTCACCCCCATGGTCCAGAGCGACATCACCTTGACGTCCGGATCGGCATAGAGCTCCGCCAGCGCCTTCAGCCTGTCCTTGGAGACACCCGACATCTCGTGCGCCTTGTCGAGGGTGTAGTCGGCGACAAAGGCCGCGTATTCCTCGAAGGTCGCCGGCTTGGAGCCGCCCGCCTTGTCGGCGTTCTTCGCCGCCATCTCCAGCGGATGCTCCGGCCGCAGGCCGTAGCCGATGTCGGGATTGCCGATCTTGAAGTTGGTGTGCTTCTCGACGAACTCCCTGTTCACATTGCCGGACTGGATGATGTGGTTGGCGATGTAGTTCAGAATCACCATGTCGGTCTGGGGCGTGAACACCATCGGGATGTCGGCGAGGTCGAAGCTGCGATGCTCGAACGTCGACAGCACCGCGACCTTCACATGCGGATGGCTGAGCCGGCGGTCGGTCAGCCGGGTCCAGAGGATCGGGTGCATCTCCGACATGTTGGAGCCCCAGAGCACGAAGGCGTCCGCATGCTCGAAATCGTCGTAGCAGCCCATCGGCTCGTCGATGCCGAAGGTGCGCATGAAACCGCCGACGGCAGAGGCCATGCAATGGCGCGCGTTCGGGTCGATGTTGTTGGAGCGGAACCCGGCCTTGAAGAGCTTGGAGGCGGCATAGCCTTCCCAGACCGTCCACTGGCCCGAGCCGAACATGCCGACGCCCTCGCCACCCTTCTTCTTCAGGGTATCCTTGAACTTCTCGGCCATGATGTCGAAGGCCTCGTCCCAGGAGACCGGCTCGAAGGAGCCGTTCTTGTCGTACGCGCCGTTGGTCTTGCGCAGCATCGGCCGGGTCAGGCGGTCCTCCCCGTACATGATCTTCGAGAGGAAGTAGCCCTTCACGCAGTTCAGCCCGCGGTTGACCGGCGACAGCACGTCGCCGTGGGACGCGACCACGCGCCCGCCCTTGGTGGCGAGCATGACCGAACAGCCGGTGCCGCAGAAACGGCAGGCCGCCTTGTCCCACCTCAGGCCGATGCGGCTGGCTTCGGTGACGACGTTCTGCGCGGCGGCCTGGCCGCCCGGCACGCCGGCCGCCGCGGCGGCGGTCGCCGCTGCGGTCGCCTTGATGTACTCACGACGCGTCATCTTCATGGTGTTACCCCGGGTTTGTCGGATTGTGGGTTGCCGGTCTCGTCGATCTCGATTTCCTGATCGACGGTGTCGGCCGGTTCGGCGTGGTGGTAGACCATCGCCGCATTCATCACGCCGGGCAGTCTCGCCACCCGGTCGAGAAATTCCGTGACCTCGCCGAGACTGGCCGTCTCAAGGGTCACGATCAGCTTGCCGGGCGACGGCGCTTCCTCGATATCGGTCCGGCCGTCGCGGGCGATTTCGCCGGCGATCGCAATGACGCGATCGAGCGCGCAGGAAACCAGCAGGCTGGTGAAATGGATTTCGGGAACGTCGTCGGCGGGTTTGCGCCGCGCCCTGTCCGGCCGCAGGTCTTCTTCGGGGCTGCGGTCAAACATCGGTCCGGCCTCGCGTCTCGATTCGCACCGCACCCACCGGGCAGACCGGCATGCAATCGGCGCAGCCGGTGCAGGCCTCCCCGTCGATCTTCGGGTGGTAGTGGCCGCCAAGCTGCGGGCGGAACCGGATCGCGCGCGGTTCGCAGGCATCCTCGCAGAGCCGGCAGGAAATTCCGGTCAGCGCCAGGCAATGCTCGTCGATGGCGGCAACCGGCAATGGCGCCGGCGCGTGCTGCGTGGCGCGCAGCAGGCTGCGTCGTGTCAGTGATGCGGTCATCTGTGCCTCTCCCGTTCTATCCGGCCGGCGCTCAGCCGGTCGGCGGCCCCAGGAACAGCTGACTCATCCAGACGAGAAACCCGAATCCGCCCACCAGCCCGACCGCGAGGATCGGCGCCAGGAACACGGTCAGGAAAACAAAGGTACGCGTCTCGTCGGCCTTCGACGGCACGTGCGCGCTTCCGGCTTTGCCGGCCATTTCCACCCCCTCAATCTTTCCTCGCTCACGCTTCACGAATACATCGCGAGGTTGGTCGTACAGTAGGGGGGTGTCAGCCTGGATGCCTTGATTTATATCAAGCCATAAACAACCAAGATCAGCCGGAAACGGCGGAGCGGCGGAATACGATGCATGGAAGTTTCAGCCTGAATCCGGAAGACAGGGCCCTGCTCAGGTCGAACCCGGTATTCGCCGGCCTCGATTTCACGACGTTCGAGAATATTGCGTCAAGGTCCGGTGTCGTCACCTACGGCAAGGGCGAGCAGATATTCCAGGCCGGCGACCGGGCGGATCATTTCTTCATCGTCGCATCGGGGATCGTGCAACTCTACCATGCCGATCTCGACGGCGTGGAAAAGACGGTCAATCTGTTCCGCCGGTCGCAGAGCTTCGGCGAGGCGGTGATGTTTCTCGGCCGCGCCTACCCGGTATCCGCGCAATGCCTCGAATCCACCCGCCTTATCCGCGTCGAGGCAAAGGAGCTGATGGTGCGGATCAGGGAAAATCCGGACATGGCATTCGGACTCCTCGCCGCGATGTCGTCGCATCTGCGGATGCTGGTCGACGAGATCACGCTCCTGCGTGCCCCCTCCGCCCTGCACCGTGTCGCCGAGTTCCTGCTGCGCCACATGCCGCTGGGCGACGGACCCCAGGAACTGGAACTGCCCTACAGCAAGACCGTGATCGCCCGCCAACTCGGCATCACGCCGGAAGTGCTGTCACGGACCTTCGCGCAGTTGCGCAAGCATGATGTCACGGTAGAGCGCGAGACGGTCACGATTGGCGACATCTCGGCGCTCCATCGTCTTGTCGGCCTGGATGACGACTAGTCCCGGCCAGGTCTGCCCCCCGGCTTTCGCGGCGCCTTCGGGGAAAAGGCGCAAGTGTCGGGCTTGAGGTCGATCAGCGGCGTGCCGTCGAGGCAATCGAGCCCGCGCACCACCGCCACGTTCCCCTCGATACGGACCAGCTTCGCGAGGGTCAGCCCGATCGGGTTCGGCCGGTTCGGCGAGCGCAGCGCGAAGGTGCCGTAGAGCTTCGTGTGCGACGGGTTCTGCAGCACGAGATCGCGGCGCGACCGGTCGAGCCAGTAGAGCACGTCGACGAACTCGTATTCGTCGAGCCCGAGCAGCGCCGGCGCCCAGGCCTCGAAGATCTCGATCCGGCATTCGGGGCCGTCGGGACGGCCCTGGCGCGGGCATTCCGCCCGGGTCTTCCAGGGCGTATGGATGCGGCCGATGAATTGCAGCGCCGCATCGGCGGCCGGCGGCGTCTCGACAACCATCTCGCCCCTGCGCAGGTCCGGCATCCTTTCGATCATCCGCCATCACTCCGTAATTCAGGCTCAGGAATACATGATTCTGCAGGATGGTGAAGCGAAGCCGATACCTGCGCGCCGATTTTCCGCATTCCGACAACAGGCTTGTCGCAACCGGCCGCGCGGGGCATTCCGGTGTCTGACAAGCTGACGCCGTACTCGACCGGGGAACAGGAAACATGCCGCTCACCATGAACCGCGAGGTCTTCATCACCTGCGCCGTCACCGGCTCGGGTGCGACCCAGGATCGCTCGCCGCATGTGCCGCGGAGCCCGGCGGAAATCGCCGAGAGCGCCATAGACGCGGCGAAGGCCGGGGCGGCCATCGTCCATTGCCATGTCCGCGAGCCGGAAACCGGCAAGCCGTCGCGGCGGATCGCGCTCTACCGTGAACTCACGGAACGCATCCGCGCCTCGAACACCGACGTGATCCTCAACCTCACCGCCGGGATGGGGGGCGACATCGTCTTCGGCTCGACCGAGCTGCCCTTCCCGGTGAACGCGGTATCGACCGACATGGCCGGCGCCACCGAGCGGGTCGCCCATGTCGCGAAATGCCTGCCGGAGATCTGCACGCTGGATT
>JAVKCR010000432.1:0-6147 GCA_040222645.1 Rhodospirillales bacterium | reverse complement strand
ATTCCGACATCAGGAAACTGATGGTCGAAGCCCGCGCCGCGGCCGTGCTGAATTCCTCGCAGGGCGAGGAGGAGAAGCTCGCCGCCGTCGCGATCTTGGCCGCCCGCGGCGACCGCGAGGCGCTGTCGCTGCTGATCGGCGCGCGCGCCGGCGCGGAAGGCAGGCTTGCCGCCACCCTGGACGGCTCCATCGAGACCATCGAGAGTTCACTCGCGGTCTGGGGGGCGGCACAGAATGTCTGGTACGGCCTTTCGCTCGGCTCGGTGCTGCTGCTCGCCGCCTTCGGGCTTGCCATCACCTTCGGGGTGATGGGCGTCATCAACATGGCCCATGGCGAGATGGTGATGCTCGGCGCCTACACCACCTACATGGTCCAGGAGATCATCCGCAACAACGCCCCCGGGCTGTTCGACTATTCCCTGGTGATGGCGTTGCCGCTGGCCTTCATGGTCTCCGGTTCGGTCG
The DNA here is from genome assembly GCA_040222645.1 of Rhodospirillales bacterium. Classification (GTDB taxonomy): domain Bacteria; phylum Pseudomonadota; class Alphaproteobacteria; order Rhodospirillales; family HT1-32; genus HT1-32. Next base: position 5,682 of record JAVKCR010000432.1, on the reverse strand, counting down.
GGATCGCCATCGAACGCTGCGTCATCCGCTTCCTCTACGGCCGGCCGCTGGAAACCCTGCTCGCCACCTGGGGCATCTCGCTGGTGCTGCAGCAGACCGTGCGCTCGATCTTCGGGCCGACCAACCAGGAGGTCGGCGCGCCGAACTTCATGGCCGGCGCCTTCAAGCTCGGCGAACTGACGATCACCTACAACCGGCTCTGGATCATCGTTTTCTCGCTGGTGGTGCTCGCGATGCTGATGCTGGTGCTGCGCCGCACGACCTTCGGCTTGCAGATGCGGGCGGTCACCCAGAACCGGGCGATGGCGTCCTCCATGGGCATCCGGACCAACTGGGTGGATGCGATGACTTTCGGGCTCGGCTCCGGCATCGCCGGCATCGCCGGCGTGGCACTCAGCCAGATCGACAATGTCAGCCCCAACCTCGGCCAGTCCTACATCATCGACAGCTTCATGGTGGTGGTGTTCGGCGGGGTCGGCAATCTCTGGGGCACGCTGGTCGGCGCGATGACGCTCGGAGTCGCCAACAAGTTCCTCGAACCCTACGCCGGCGCGGTGCTCGCCAAGATCTTCGTACTGGTCTTCATCATCCTGTTCATCCAGAAGCGACCGCGCGGGCTGTTCGCCCAGAAGGGCCGGGCGGTGGAAGCATGATGTCGCGCGCCCTCTTCGAGCGGCTGGACGGCCGCGGCCGCATCTTCCTCGTCGTACTGGCGCTGCTCTGCGCCGCCATCGCCATCGGCAATCTCGCCTTCGAGCCCGACTCGGCCTTTCACGTCCCGACCTACATCGTCTCGCTCACGGGCAAGTACCTGACCTACGCGCTGCTGGCGCTGTCGGTCGACCTGGTCTGGGGCTATTGCGGGGTGCTGTCGCTCGGTCACGGCGCCTTCTTCGCGCTCGGCGGCTATGCCATGGGCATGTACCTGATGCGCCAGATCGGCAGCCGCGGCGTCTACGGCCATCCCGAACTGCCCGACTTCATGGTGTTCCTGAACTGGAAGGAACTGCCCTGGTTCTGGTACGGCTTCGACATGTGCTGGTTCGCCTGCCTGATGGTGGTGCTGGCGCCCGGCATCCTTGCCTTCGTGTTCGGCTGGCTCGCCTTCCGCTCGCGGGTTACCGGGGTCTATCTCTCGATCATCAGCCAGGCCATGACCTTCGCGCTGCTGCTGGCCTTCTTCCGCAACGACATGGGCTTCGGCGGCAATAACGGCCTGACCGACTTCAAGGACATCCTCGGCTTCGACATCCAGTCGGATGCGACCCGCGTCGGGCTGTTTCTCGCCTCCGCGGTCGCGCTGGCCGGCGGCTACCTGGTCTGCCGCGCCATCGTCACCTCGCGCTTCGGCAAGGTGCTGATCGCGGTGCGCGACGCGGAAAGCCGGACCCGTTTCCTCGGCTACCGGGTGGAACGCTACAAGCTGTTCGTCTGGACGCTGTCGGCCTGCCTCGCCGGTATCGCAGGCGCGCTCTACGTGCCGCAGGTCGGCATCATCAACCCGAGCGAATTCGCGCCCGCGAACTCCATCGAGACGGTGATCTGGGTCGCCGTCGGCGGCCGCGGCACGCTCGTCGGGGCCGCGCTCGGCGCGTTCCTGGTCAACGGCGGCAAGACCTTCTTCACCGGCGCCATCCCGGAATTCTGGCTGTTCGCGCTCGGCGGCCTGTTCGTGCTGGTCACGCTCTTCCTGCCGAAGGGCATCCTCGGCGCCATCGACCAGCTTCGCGGCAAGGGCCGCAAGCCGGCGGCGAAGAAAGCTTCTTCGTCCGGCGAGCAGGCTGCAACGCAGGGGGCGGAGTAGGGCCATGGTTGGCGAGGAAACCCTGCTCTATCTCGACGGCGTCACCGTCTCCTTCGACGGCTTCCGTGCGCTCAACGAATTGTCGCTGATCATCAATGCAGGCGAGATGCGCGCCATCATCGGCCCCAACGGCGCCGGCAAGACGACAATGATGGACGTCATCACCGGCAAGACCCGGCCCGACAAGGGCACCGTGCAGTTCGGCACGGATATCGACCTGACGAAACGCGACGAGGCGGACATCGCCGAGCTCGGCATCGGGCGGAAGTTCCAGAAGCCGACCGTGTTCGAAGGTCACACCGTGGAGGACAACATCCTGCTGGCGCTGCGCCAGAAGCGCGGCGTTTTCGACACCCTGTTCGCCACCCTGAGCGGCGAGACAAGGGCCGAAATTGACGGGATACTCGACGCCATCCGGCTGACGCATCTGCGCAAGACCTACGGGGAATCGCTGTCGCACGGCCAGAAGCAGTGGCTGGAGATCGGCATGTTGCTGGCGCAGGACCCGAAATTGCTGCTGGTCGACGAACCGGCCGCCGGCATGACCGATTCGGAGACCGCGGAAACCGCGCGGCTGTTGCGCGAGATCAGCCGGAACCATTCCGTGGTGGTCGTCGAGCATGACATGGAATTCGTCCGCGACCTCGGCGTGAAGGTCACCGTGCTGCATGAAGGTTCGGTCCTCGCGGAAGGGTCGCTCGACCAGGTCAGCGCCGACGAACGCGTCATCGAAGTCTATCTGGGGCGCTGAAGATGCTTGAACTCTCGAAGGTCGACCTGTTCTACGGCGCCGCCCAGGCACTCCGCGAAGTCTCGCTGAAGGCAGAAATCGGCCAGGTCACCTGCCTGCTTGGGCGCAACGGCGTCGGCAAGACCTCGACATTGCGCGCGGTGGTCGGCCAGCAGCCGATCGCGTCGGGCAGCCTGACCTGGAACGGCGAGGATCTGAGCGGCCTCGCCCCCTTCGACCGGGCGCGCAAGGGCATCGCCTTCATCCCCCAGGGTCGCGAGATCTTCCCGTTGCTCACGGTGAAGGAAAATCTCGAAACCGGTTTCGCCCCGCTGCCGCGCAGCGAGCGCTTCATCCCGGACGACGTGTTCGACCTGTTCCCGGTGCTGGCCGACATGCTGAAACGCCGCGGCGGCGATCTATCCGGCGGCCAGCAGCAGCAGCTCGCCATCGGCCGCGCCATGGTGATGCGTCCGAAGCTGCTGGTGCTCGACGAACCGACGGAGGGTATCCAGCCCTCGATCATCAAGGATATCGGCCGGGCGATCTCCTACCTCCGCGACCGTGGCGGCATGGCGATCCTGCTGGTCGAGCAATATTTCGAATTCGCTCGCGACCTCGCCGATACCTTCGCGGTGATGGACCGGGGCGAGATCGTCATTTCCGGAACCCGCGCGGAGATGAACGAAGCCGACGTCCGCCGCCGCCTGACGGTCTGACGGGCCCCTCCCGCGCGGCTTGACGGGAAAGCGCCGCGCCGCCACGGTGGCAGGCCCGACCACCCGGCACATCTTCCATGAGCGACGGCCGCCGCATCTTCCGCAACTTCTCCGCCCTGATGGCGGCGCAGATCGTCTCCAACCTCGCCGGTCTCGTGACCACGGCCTGGCTGGCGCGGGCGCGGTTGCCGGAAGCCTTCGGGGTGATCGGCTGGGGTGTTGCCGTGATCGGTTATCTCGGCCTGCTGGTGAATTTCGGCATCGACCGCCATGCGCTTCGCCTGATCAGCCGCGCCCCGGACGGCATTCGCGATATCGCCGGTGCCGTGCTCGGTGTGCGCCTGGTACTGGCAGCGATCCTCTATGTGGTCTGGATCGGCTTCATCATGCTGCTCGACCGCGACCCGCTGGTCACCACGGTCTTCGCGGTGCAGGGACTCGGTCTCTTCGTCACCGCGATCACCCTCGATTTCGCCTTCCAGGCGGTGGAGCGGATGGGAATCAACGCCGCCCGGCAGATCGCGGCCAGCATGCTCGGCCTTGCCGGCGCGCTGCTGCTGGTGGCAGGCCCCGATGACGTGGCGCTGGCGGCAGCGGTTACTGTCGGCGCGACCGGACTGGCCACCATCGGCGCGCTGGCGGCCTTCCGGGGGCGCTATGGCCTGCCGCCGCTTGCCTGGCAGCCCGGGCGCTGGCGCGGGATGCTCAGGGCGTCCGCGCCGGTCGCGCTCGCCGGTATCCTGACGACGATCTACATCACCGCCGACCTTGTCATGCTCGGCTTCATGGCCGATGCCCACGAGGTCGGCCTCTATTCCGCCTCGGCGCGCCTCGCGGTGATGGCCGTCGTGCCGGCATCGATCGCGGGGGCGGCGTTCCTGCCGCAGCTCGCCGCCGCGCGTGACGATCCGTCGCGGCGGAACCGAATCGCCGCGCGCCATGCCGCGCCGGTGCTGGTGGTGGGCGCGGCGCTGGCGGCGCTGGCAATCGCCTATCCTTCGCATCTGCTCGGCATCGTGTTCGGCGAGGCCTATTTGCCGGCGACGGCGACGCTGGCGCTGCTGCTCGGGGCGTCGGCCGTCACCTGCCTGCGTCTCTGTCACGATTCCGCGCTACTGGCCTGGGATTTCGACCGCGAGCGGCTGATGACGCTGGGCGGCGCGGCGGCCCTCAACATCGCGCTCAACCTGGTCCTGATCCCGCACTATGGCGGGTACGGGGCGGCGATGGCGACGCTGGCCGCCGAGGCCACCGCCTTCCTCTCGATGGCGGCACTGGCCTGGCTGCGGGCCGGGCTGAACCTGGCAGTCCCGGTCCTGGCGGGCTGTCTGCTGGCGGCAGTGCTGGCGGCTCTCTGCCTCGGTTTTGCGCCGGACCCGCTGGCGAAGCCGATGCAAGCGCTCGGCGTGATCGGCGTCTGCGGGATCGTGTCGGCCGGCGCCTGGCGTCTGCTCGACCGGCGCTCTGCGCGCTAGCTGGTCGCCAGCGCCTCGATCGCCTTCTGCAGCGCCTCCCGTCGCTTCTGCAGTTCCTCGAGCTTGCGCTGTTTCTCCGCCGGATCTGCGGTCGAGTATTTCTGCGACTGCTCCTCGAACTTGAGCTGGTTGAGCTCGGTCTGAAGCCGCTCGTATTCGGCGCGGGATACCTGGTTTTTCTGCCGCGCCGCCTCGAGATCGCTGGTCGCCTTCTTGAGGTCGGTATTGAGTGCGGCGAGTTGCTGCTCGTAGCGGGCAAGATCGCGGTCGACGCTCATCTTCTCGTCCTCGACGCGGGCCTGGTCCCGCTTCAGCTGGACCTCCTTGTCCTTCTCGGATTCGTACTGCTGTTTGGCGGTGTTTAGCCGGTTGTCGTAATTGCCGCTGTTCACCTTTCCGCGGGTGTCGAGATAGGTGCAGGACGCCAGTGCGGCCGCGGCAAGTGCGGCCATCGACAGGCGACAGATTGGAAGCAGACGTTTCGACATCATCCCAGCCCGGAAACCTTCAGGGCGCTGTTGACCGTGTTGAGTTGCGTCTCGAGCTGGGCGATCTCCGAATTCAGCCGCGAGATCTCGGCGTCGAGTTCGGCGGTATTGGAGGTCGAGAGCTGCGAGCGAGCATCGGAATAGAGGTCGCGTTTCTTGCGCGCTTCCTCGAGGATCTCCTCGATCTGTGCCGAATTGTCCCGGATGACGGCGGCTTCGGCCTTCGCCTGTTCCAGCGTCATTTGCTTGGAATCGACTTTCCGCTGGAGTTCGTCCAGCCGGCGGCGGTCGTTGTCGACGACGCGGCGCGCCGTGTCGATCATCTCGGCGAGTTGCTTGTTGTCCTCCTTTACGTCCCGCGCCATCGCCTCCATCTTGGCGGTCTCGTTCGCCTTGTACTGGGCGTCCTTCGCCTTCATGTAGCCGTCGATGCCGCCGACCAACGCACCGGCTCCCGCGCCGATGG
>JAVKCR010000431.1:0-8933 GCA_040222645.1 Rhodospirillales bacterium | reverse complement strand
GTGCTGAGGCGCTGCATCTCAATGTTGCAAAATGTCTTTAGTGTGTCACCTTTTATGGAGATGGGGAGAAGGCGCATATGGCTAGAAGTCCGGTATCGGAAAACGGCGGCGACCTCGGCTTCGAGGCGCAACTCTTCAAGGCGGCGGACAAGCTGCGCGGCAACATGGAGCCGTCGGACTACAAGCATGTCGCGCTCGGCCTGATCTTCCTGAAGCACATTTCCGATTCCTTCGAGGCGAAGCGTGCCGAACTGCTCTCGGACTATCCCGAGGGCGCGGAGGACCCGGACGAGTACGCCGCCGAGAACATCTTCTGGGTGCCGAAGGAAGGGCGCTGGTCGCACCTGCAGGCGAACGCGAAACAGCCGGGTATCGGGCGCATCGTCGACGAGGCGATGCTGGCCATCGAGAAGGTCAACGCCTCGCTGAAGGGCGTGCTGCCGAAGGATTACGCCCGCCCGGCGCTGAACGCGGTGATGCTGGGCGAGCTGATCGACCTGATCTCCGGCATCGCCATGGGCGAGGGCAAGGACAAGTCGCGCGACGTGCTGGGCCGGGTCTACGAGTATTTCATCGGCCAGTTCGCCGGCTCCGAGGGCAAGCGCGGCGGCGAGTTCTACACCCCGCGCTCGGTGGTGCGGACCATGGTCGAGATGCTGGAGCCTCACAAGGGCCGGGTCTACGACCCCTGCTGCGGCTCGGGCGGCATGTTCGTGCAGTCCGAGAAGTTCGTCGAGGCGCGCGAGGGGCGCATCGGCGACATCGCGATCTATGGCCAGGAGAGCAACTACACCACCTGGCGGCTGGCCAAGATGAACCTCGCCGTGCGCGGCATCGACGCCGACATCCGCTGGAATTCGGAGGGCAGCTTCCACAAGGACGAGCTGCCCGACCTGCGCGCCGACTACATCCTCGCCAACCCGCCCTTCAACATCTCGGACTGGGGCGGCGAACGCCTGCGCGAGGATGCGCGCTGGAAATACGGCCCCCCGCCCGCCGGCAACGCCAACTTCGCCTGGCTGCAGCATATCCTCCACCATCTCGGCCCGAACGGCACGGCGGGCGTGGTGCTCGCCAACGGCTCCATGTCCTCGTCCCAGTCCGGCGAAGGGGAAATCCGCAAGACGATGATCGAGGGCGACGTGGTCGATTGCATGATCGCCCTGCCGGGCCAGCTCTTCTACTCGACCCAGATCCCGGCCTGTCTCTGGTTCCTGGCGAAGAACAGGAAGAACGGCGGCTTCCGCAACCGGTCAGGCGAGATCCTGTTCATCGACGCCCGCAAGCTGGGCCACATGGTGGACCGTACCCGGCGGGAATTCTCCGACGAGGATATCGCTCGCATCGCCGAGACCTACCATCGCTGGCGGGAAGGCCGGGACTACGAAGATGTGGCTGGGTTCTGCAGGTCGGCGAGTATCGAGGAAGTCAGGGGGCACGGGCATGTGCTGACGCCGGGGCGTTATGTGGGGGCGGAAGAGGCAGAGGATGATGGGGTGTCGTTTGAGGAGAGGTTCGCGGAATTGAAGCAGACGTTGGCAGTGCAATTTGCGGAAGCAGAGGACCTAGGCTCATTGATCCAGAGACATTTGGAGAGGGTCTGTTTGGATGAGTGATCGGAGAAGGGTGCGTCTCGGAGACGTGATCGATATCAAACATGGATATGCTTTTAAGGGAGATTACTTCTGTAGTGAACCTCCAGGGGATTTTCTGCTAACACCGGGTAACTTTGCTATCGGTGGTGGATTCCAATGGGGTAAGCAGAAGTTCTATCGAGGTGGTCCAGTACCTTCAGATTATGTGCTCAACGCTGGCGATATTCTGATAACGATGACTGATCTCAGTAAGCAAGCAGATACACTTGGTTATTCCGCCAAGGTGCCAGAAAGTAAATATCGCATACTGCACAATCAAAGACTTGGTAGAATTTTTGCTAAAAATAATGAAATTAAATTAGAGTATGTTCATTGGTTGCTTCGAACGGATGATTATAGAAATGAAATTTTGGCGAGTTGCTCTGGGTCAACTGTTAAACATACTTCACCAAAGAAAATTTTGGCTTTTGAGTTCGATCTTCCGGCTCCTGATGAGCAGGTAAAAATTTCCACGATCTTGGATGATATCGACGATAAGATCGAGTTGAACCGCCGTATGAACGAGACGCTGGAGGCGATGGCGCGGTCCTTGTTCAAGGACTGGTTCGTGGATTTCGGCCCCACCCGCGCCAAGATGGAGGGTCGCCCCCCCTACCTCGCCCCCGAAATCTGGAACCTCTTCCCCGACCGCCTGGACGATGAGGGCAAGCCGGAGGGGTGGACAAATGACCCGCTTACAGAATTTTTTTCGATTGTTGGCGGGGGTACCCCAATGACATCGGTCTCAGAATACTGGAACGGTAACATTCCATGGTTTTCGGTGACCGATACCCCGCCAAGAGCGGATGTGTTTGTTGTGTCCACGGAGAAAACGATCACAAATGACGGACTTGCAAGTTCTTCGGCACGACTAGTCCCCAGAGGCACCACAATAATTTCAGCCAGGGGTACAGTGGGTAATCTTGCCATTGTCGGTCGGGATATGACGTTCAATCAGTCTTGTTACGGTTTGAGAGCGATTGAGCCGGTCGGTGACTACGCAACGTACCTCATTGCACAGAACATGGTGAGCACTCTGCAAGCTAGAGCACATGGGTCGGTCTTCTCAACAATTACTCGGAAGACGTTTGAAGCGCTGAAACAACAGAAGGCGACTCCACAATTACTGCAGGCATTTGAAATGCTGGTCTCACCGTTCTTCGACAGAATTTTGGCCAATGTTTCTGAGTCCGAAACACTCTCGATCACTCGAGATCTTCTTCTGCCGAAACTGATGTCCGGCGAAGTCCGCGTTGCTAACACAGAGCAGACCGAGCAGGAGGCCACATGACCGCTGACTGGTATCCCGGCATCAAAGCGTTCTGCTCGCATTGGTCCCATGCACCGATGCTGCAGCAGACGCTCAGCACGCTGGAGAAGGAATTCTCCGAGGACCGGGATTCCAGTATTGATGCGGCAAAGGGCTTAGTTGAATGCGCTTGTCGCCTTCTGATTGAAGAACTTGACGACCCTGCAGCGTCGCGGAAGCCCACCAAGTCAGACGTGTCATTGGGCGAGCTATTGGGGCTGGCGACACGCCTGCTTGAACTTGGCGAAGTCAGAGATCGCGCATTCGCCAATCTGATCAAGGAGTACAACCGCTTGGCTGACGCCTTGCGAGTGTTGCGGAATGAGGCGGGTACGGTGTCCCATGGAAAAGACGGTTTCATCGAGAAGCTATCTATTCATCATCGGCGCGCAGCCCTGCTTGCTGCGGACGCAATCGTCACATTCCTGCACGAAGCCTATCTCGAGAAGGAGCCCGACCCCGCTGCGACCCTGGAACCTTACGAACGGTTTAGAGCTGCAAATGCCATTATCGATAGACACACCGCCTTGGTGTCTGTGGGTGATGAAGACGGATACCTCCAGGTCCGAGTCCTTTTGCCAAACGACGACGAAATCCCGCTGACCATAGAACCGTCGCGACTCTTATTCGGCGTAGATCGAGAGGCCTACAAGCAAGCCCTCAATGCCTGCAAGGAGGCAGCCTTCTCGCCAACAATAGATGACGACGAGGCTGCATGATGCCCGCCATCACCGAAGCCGATATCGAGACCATGCTGCTGGAGCAGCTGCAGTCGCTCGGCTACACGCGTATCCCCTCCACCGTCGCCGGGCCTGATGGAAGTACGCCTGAGCGTGATGCCCATGCCGATGTCATCCTCGTCAACCGGCTGAAGCAGGCGCTCGACCGGCTGAACCCGGATATCCCGCCGGAGGCGCGGGAGGATGCGCTGAAGAAGGTGCTGGCCACGGAGAAGCCGTCGCTGGTCGAGGAGAACCGTCGGCTGCACCGGGCGCTGGTCGAAGGGATAGATGTCGAGTTCTACACCGGGGACGGCACCATCCGTGGCGACAAGGTCTGGCTGGTGGATTTCGACGACCCGGACGCCAACGACTGGCTGGCGCTCGACCAGTTCACGGTGATCGAGAACAGCAACAACCGCCGGCCCGACGTGGTGATCTTCGTCAACGGCCTGCCGCTCGGCGTGATCGAACTCAAGAACCCGGGCTCGGAGACGGCGACCCTTGCCGGGGCCTACAACCAGCTGCAGACTTACAAGGCGCAGATCCCCTCGCTGTTCCGCACCAACGCGCTGCTGGTGACCTCCGACGGCCTGACGGCCCGGGTGGGCTCGCTGACCGCCGATTTCGAGCGCTTCATGCCCTGGCGGACGACCGACGGCAGGATCGTCCTGGAGAAGGGGCAGCCGGAGCTCGAGACCCTGATCGAAGGCGTGTTCGACCGGCACCGGCTGCTGGAGCTGGTGCGCGACTTCACCGTCTTCGGGGAGACGCCCTCCGGGCTGGTCAAGATCGTCGCCGGCTATCACCAGCTCCACGCGGTGAAGCGGGCGGTCCGCTCGACGCTCCGTGCGCTCGACGCCAACCAGGCGGCGCAGGCTGTAGCCACCGACCCGAACCAGATGTCCGAGGAACCGACCGATTACGGCCTGCCGGGCGTCGCCGGCTATGCCAGGGGGGACAAGCGCATCGGCGTCATCTGGCATACGCAAGGCTCTGGCAAGAGCCTGCTGATGGCCTTCTATGCCGGTCAGCTGGTACGCCACCAGGCGATGGAGAACCCGACCATCGTGGTCATCACCGACCGCAACGATCTCGACGACCAGCTGTTCGGCACCTTCGCCATGTGCCGGTCGCTGATCCGCCAGACACCGGTGCAGGCGGAGAGCCGGGAGGATCTGCGCGCCGCCCTCACCCGCGCCTCCGGCGGCGTGGTCTTCACCACCATCCAGAAGTTTTCGCCGGGCGCAGGCGAAGCCGACTATCCCGCGCTCACCGACCGGCGGAACGTCGTGGTCATCGCCGACGAGGCGCACCGCAGCCAGTACGGCTTCCGGGCGAAGATGGAACGGAGCACCGGTGAAGTCTCCTACGGTTTCGCCAAGTACCTGCGCGACGCCCTGCCGAACGCCTCCTTCATCGGCTTCACCGGCACGCCAATCGAAAGCGCCGACGTCAATACGCCGAAGGTTTTCGGCGACTATATTGACGTCTACGACATCAGCCGCGCCGTCGAGGACGGGGCGACGGTGCCGATCTATTACGAGAGCCGGCTGGCGCGGATCGAATTGCCGGAGGAGGAGAAGCCGAAACTCGATGCCGAGATCGAGGAGCTGACCGAGGACGACGCGCTCACCGAGCAGGAGAAGCTGAAGCGGAAGTGGTCGACGGTCGAGGCGCTGGTCGGGGCCGAGAAACGGCTGAAGATGGTGGCCGAGGACCTTGTGCGGCATTTCGAGGACCGGGTCGCCGCCATGGATGGCAAGGCCATGGTCGTCTGCATGAGCCGGCGGATCTGCGTCTTGCTCTACCGGGAGATCGTCGCGCTCCGCCCCGACTGGCATTCCGACGATGACAAGGAAGGCGCGGTCAAGGTGGTGATGACCGGCTCCGCCTCCGACCCGGAGGACTGGCAGCCGCATATCGGCAACAAGGCGCGCCGGGACCTCCTGGCCAAGCGGGCGAAGAAGCCGGACGATCTGCTACGCCTGGTGATCGTGCGTGACATGTGGCTGACCGGCTTCGATGCGCCGTCGATGCATACCATGTACATCGACAAGCCGATGCGCGGTCACGGGCTGATGCAGGCCATCGCCCGGGTGAACCGGGTGTTTCGGGACAAGCCGGCGGGTCTGGTCGTCGACTATATCGGCATAGCTCAGAACCTGAAGAACGCGCTCCACGACTATTCGAGCCGAGACCAGAAGAACGCAGGCATCGACGAGGCCGAGGCCATCGCGCTGATGCTGGAGAAGTACGGCGTGGTTCGCGACATGTATCACGACTTCGACTACAAGCCGGGTCTCTCCGGCACGCCACAGCAGCGGCTTGCCGTCATGGCGGGGGCGATAGAGTGGATTCTGGACCTGCAGCACAAGGCGGCGGAGAAGGAAACCAGCGAGGAGGCGAAGAAGAAGGCGCATCGCCGCTACCAGGACAACGTGCTCGCCCTGACCAAGGCCTTCGCGCTGGCCGCAGCCAGCGATGAGGCGCGGGAGATCCGGGAGGACCTCGCTTTCTTCCAGACCGTCCGGGCGGCGCTGGTCAAGTCAGCCCAGGGCTCGGGCCAGTCGGCGGCGGACAAGCAGCTGGCGGTGCAGCAGATCATCGACCGGGCCGTCTGTTCGACGGAGATCGTCGACATCCTCACCGCCGCCGGGCTGCAGTCGCCGGATATCTCCATCCTCTCGGACGAGTTCCTCGCCGAGGTGCAACAGATGGAGAAGAAGAACCTCGCGCTCGAGGCACTGAGGAAGCTGCTCAACGATGAGATCCGGTCGCGCAGCCAGTCCAACGTGGTTGAATCCCGCCGCTTCTCCGAGCGTCTCGACGCGGCAATCGCGCGCTACCACACCAACGCCATCAGCACGGTCGAGATTCTGCAGGAGCTGATCGAGATGGCGAAGGAGATGCGCGAGGCCCGGCTGCGCGGGGAAGCGGAAGGGTACTCGGCGGAGGAAGCTGCCTTCTACGAAGCGCTGGCCGACAACGAGAGTGCCGTCGAGGTGATGGGCAACGAACAACTCAAGGTCATCGCGCATGAGTTGCTGGTGAGCCTGAAGAGCAATGTCTCGGTGGACTGGTCGCACCGCGAGAGCGCCAGGGCCCGGATGCGGGTTCTGGTGAAACGCATTCTCCGTGATTTCGGCTATCCGCCGGACCTGCAGAGCGCCGCCGTGCAGACGGTCCTGCAGCAGGCTGAGGCTCTTTCGGCACAATGGGCAGCGTAGGTTGAGATGACGACGCTCTACAGGATCGACGGCGGCAGGCTCAAACCGGTGCAGCGGACAGCGCTCGCCAGCGAGGATCAGCTCGAGAGATGGATCGCGGAGAACCCCGGTCTCGTCGGCCTCGACGTGCTGGTGCTCGGACGGCAGATCATCACCGACTACAATGGCCGCATCGACATCCTGGCGATGGACCGGGAAGGCGGGCTCGTCGTCATCGAGTTGAAGCGCGACCGCACGCCGCGCGACATCGTCGCCCAGATCCTCGACTATGCGAGCTGGGTGTCGTCGCTCACCACGAAGCGGGTGTACGAGATCACCCTGCAGAAGCAGCAGCGCCGGCTCGAGGAGATATTCCGGGAGCGGTTCGACTCGCCGCTGCCGGAGACCCTCAACGGGACGCACAGTCTGATGATCGTCGCCAGCGAGTTCGATGCCTCCTCCAGCCGTATCGTCGAGTATCTCGCCGAGGAGCATGGGGTCAGCATCAACACCGCCTTTTTCACCGTCTTCGAGGAGAACGGTACGCAGCTCCTGGCGACGGACTGGCTGATGGACCAGCAGGAGGTCGTCGAGCGGGCGGAGAGCCGCAAGAAGGCCCCCTGGAGCGGCTATTACTACGTCAATGCCGGGGATCTCGCCGGCTACCGCAGCTGGGAGGACATGCGCCGCCACGGCTTCGTCGCCGCCGGCGGTGGCCCGTTCTATTCGAAGCGCCTCTTCCAGCTCAGCGAGGGCGACCAGTTCTACGCCTACAACAAAGGGGCAGGCTATGTCGGGTTCGGCGTGGTCCGGGAGACCGCCGTCATGGCGCGGGACTACCGTCTCGATGACGGGACGTCGCTGCGGGATCTCCAGCTCAAGGAACCGGCGCTACTGCACGACTCGGACAATCCGGAACTTTGCGAATACCTCGTGAAGGTCGACTGGAAGAAGGCCGTCCCCACACAGGACGCCATGACCTTCAACGGCGTCTTCGCCAACCAGAACATCGTCTGCAAGCTCCGCGACCCGGCGACGCTCGACTTCCTCGCAGAGAATTTCGGGAGCTGAGCAGAGCCCACAGTCGATGTCCAAGCGCCTGCAAAAGTGTGGGTCAGAGTGTGGGTTGGATTGGTTCTATCTGAAATAAAATAATAATATCAATATCAACGGGCGGACCGTCCCTCCGCCATTTCCCTACCCCCTGTCAGCAGGTCAGCAGCGTCTTCCCGCCGTCGCTTCGCCCGAGTTCCAGCCGCTTTTCGCCCAGGCGTAGGCGTCGGCGTAGTCAAAGAACACGCGGGTTTCGAATTCCGGGGCGCCCTCGGTTTCCTCGATCACCTGCAAGAGCTTGATGGCGAATTCGTGGCTGTTGGTCGCGGCGACCACGTAGGCGCGGCGGTAGGGATATTCGCCTGTGTCCTTCAGGTAGACCGCGATCTTGCGGAAACTCCCCATCCAGGCCGTGTCCGGCGGGTCCGATTCGCGGAGGTCGATCACCAGCGGCCGGCCGGCGGCGCTTTCACCGGTCAAACCCTGTTCGGCCAGGGCTGCGCGCTGCCGGATCAGGACATCCGCATCCAGCTGCCCGGTCGCGGTCACCAGCACCATGCCGTTGTCGTCAATCTTCATGTCGAACGAGAAAGGCGCGTTGTCCATTTCCAATACCTGCGTCGATTGACTCCTGAATTGGGGAACCCCGCGCCGGCCGGCAACAAGAATCCCGCCGGAAAGGCGGGTTTCAGTCCAATCCGTGATCTTGTCCGCCCGCCCGGGCGACCTGCCGCCAGTCTCACGCGGGTGGCGTCGGCCTAGTCTGCATGCTAACGCGCGGTCCCGGGGTTCGGACGCGGACATTTGGGCGATCTCAGGCCTGTCATCTACTTTCTCGGCATTTTCGTGCTCACGGCCGGACTGGCCATGCTGGCGCCCGGCCTCGCCGACCTGATGGTCGGCAATCCGGATTGCAAAGCCTTCTTCGCTTCCTCGGCGGTCGCCCTGTTCTTCGGCGGGATGATGGTTGCCGGCGGCTACGCGGACCATGTCGACCTCGACGTCCGGT
>JAVKCR010000430.1:0-5617 GCA_040222645.1 Rhodospirillales bacterium | reverse complement strand
GCGTGCTTGGGGTAGATGCAGGACGAGGCGAGGAAGATCAGCTTCCTGACCCCGATGCGCCAGGCCGAGGAGATCACGTTGGTCTCGATCTGGAGGTTGTCGAGCAGGAAATCGGCCGGCCTCGTGTCGTTGGCGAGGATGCCGCCGACGCGGGCGGCGGCGACGAACACCACGTCCGGCTTCTTTGCGCTCATCCAGTCCTCGACATCGGCCTGGCGGCGGAGGTCGAGTTCCGCGCGCCCGGCGCCGATGACCTCGCACTCCTCACCCTCCAGCCGCCGGACCAGCGCCGAGCCGACCATGCCGCGGTCGCCGGCGATCCAGACGCGGGCGCCTTTCAACGGATCACTAGGTGTCATTGCGGTTCACGCCCCCGGTCAGGCCGCGCTGCATCTCGGCGAGGTCGGAGGTCATCATCTCGCGCACCAGCTCGGCGAAGCTCGTGGTCGGTTGCCAGCCGAGCACGGTCCGCGCCTTGGTCGCGTCGCCGAGGAGGGAATCCACCTCGGTCGGGCGGTAATAGCGCGGGTCGATCTCGACCAGCACGCGGCCCGTCGTCGCATCGAGCCCCTGTTCCGCCTCACCCGCGCCTTTCCAGTCGAGCGTCACGCCGACATGGGCGAAGGCGGCCTCGGTGAATTCGCGCACGGTATGCGCCTCGCCGGTCGCCAGAACGTAATCGTCGGCCTCCTCCTGCTGCAGGATGCGCCACATGCCCTCGACGTAATCCCGGGCATGGCCCCAGTCGCGCGACGCGTCGAGATTGCCGAGATAGAGCCGGTCCTGCAGGCCGAGATGGATGGCGGCCACCGCGCGGGTGATCTTGCGGGTGACGAAGGTCTCGCCCCGGATCGGGCTTTCATGGTTGAACAGGATGCCGTTGGAGGCGTGGAAGCCGTAGGCCTCGCGGTAATTCACCGTGATCCAGTAGCCGTAGAGCTTGGCGACGCCGTAGGGCGAGCGGGGATAGAAGGGGGTCTTCTCGGTCTGCGGCACTTCCTGCACCTTGCCGAACGTCTCCGAGGTCGTTGCCGGGTAGAAGGGCACGCGGTCGCCCATGCCGAGGATGCGGATCGCCTCCAAGAGCCGCATGGCGCCGAGCGCGTCGGCCTGGGCTGTATATTCCGGCGTGTCGAAGGAGACCTGCACGTGGCTCTGGGCGGCGAGGTTGTAGATCTCGTCCGGCCGGATTTCCTGGATCAGGCGGATCAGGTTGGTGGCGTCGGTCATGTCGCCGTAATGCAGCCGGAAGCGCGGCCGGCCCTCATGCGGGTCCTGGTAGAGATGGTCGACGCGGCCGGTGTTGAAGGACGAGGACCGCCGCTTCACGCCATGCACGTGATAGCCCTTCTCCAGCAGCAGTTCCGCCAGGTAGGCCCCGTCCTGACCGGTCACCCCGGTGATCAATGCAACCTTGTCGCTCATCCGCCCATCGTATCCCTTGCCGCGCCGCGATCAATCTATGCGAGAGGGATGTAGGCAGGGTTAATGCGGGGAGGGGTGATGACTGCCGCGCGGGCGCGCATTTCCACCTTCCAGAAAGCCGCCGCCGCCGGGCCGTTACCGCCTTGCCGGGGAAGGGCGATCCGCGCACAAATCGGGGCGCTGGATGAACAGGGGAGACGGCAGATGGCGGACGGGAACACCGGGGCGGCGGAGGCGGGCGGTTACGATGTCATCATCGTCGGCGGCGGTTCGGCGGGCTGCGTGCTGGCGAACCGGCTCTCGGCCGGCTCCGCGCGCCGGGTGCTGCTGCTGGAGGCCGGCCGCGACACCCCGCCCGGCGCGGAGCCCGAGGACGTGCTCTCGACCTACCCCTTCTCCTACTTCAACCGCGATTACATGTGGCCCTCGATCCCGGTGCACTGGAAGACGGTGGCGACATCCCCCGCCGCGAACGCGCCGCAAGGCCGCATCATGGGCGGCTGTTCCTCGATCATGGGCATGACGGCGCTGCGCGGCCTGCCGGAGGATTACGACGAGTGGCGCGATGCCGGCCTCGCGGGCTGGGGCTGGGCGGACGTGCTGCCCTTCTTCCGCAAGCTGGAGGCCGACCGGGATTTCGGCGGTGCGCTGCATGGCGCGGACGGACCCGTCCCGATCCGCCGGCCGGAGGCCCTGCCGCCGGTGGCCCATGCGCTGCGCGCACATTTCGAGCGCCAGGGCACGCCGCTGCTCGACGACCTGAACGGCGAGTTCGGGGAGGGTTTCGGCATCCTCCCGGTCAGCCGCTTTGCCGACAAGCGCGCCTCCGCCGCGATCTGCTATCTCGGCGCGGACATCCGCGCCCGGCCCAACCTCGAGATCATCTCAGGCGCCCACGTGCTCTCGCTCGATATCGGGGGGGGCCGGCGCGTCACCGGGGTCACGGCGCGCATCGGCGGCGATGGCGGCGGGCGTGGCGAGACCCGCGCCTTCCGCGGGACCGAGGTGATCGTCTCCGCCGGGGCGCTGCAATCGCCGGTGATGCTGATGCGCGCCGGCATCGGCCCGGGCGCGGCGCTGAACGCCGCCGGGGTGCCGGTCCTCGCCGACCGGCCGGGTGTCGGCGCCAATCTGCAGAACCACCAGCTCCTCCAGCTGGTCTTCCACCTCACGCCGGCGGGCCGCGCGCCGGCGGGCATGCGCGGCCACACCACCGCCTCCTGGCGCTATTCCTCGGGGCTGGCGGGCTGCCCGGTGAAGGACATGTACATCCCCTTCGTCGCCAATACCGGCTGGCATGCGCTCGGCGCGCGGCTGAGCTCGCTCACGCCGACAATCGCCAAGCCGCTGTCGCGCGGCCGCATCACCCTGGAACCGGGCCGGGACGGGGCGGCAGCCGCACCGCTGATCGAGTTCGCCTACCAGTCCGACGATCGCGACCGGCTGCGCCACATGGACGCGGTGCGCCGCGCTGCTTCTATGCTGCTCGCGCCCGAGCTCCGCCCGCTCTGGCGCCATGCGGTGCCGATCTTCCGGATGGACCGGGTCGGCCAGTTCAACCGCATCTCGACGCCCAACGCGCTCAAGGCCCGCGCGCTGGCCCTCCTCCTCGACCTCGTCCCGGCGGCCAGCCGCCCGGTGATGAGCGCGCTCACCCGCCGCTCCATCGACATCGCCACCCTGGCAAGCGACGACGCGGCGCTGGCCGAATTCGTGACCTCCGCCGTCACCGGCCCCTGCCACCACGCCGGCACCTGCCGCATGGGCGGAGCGGACGACGCAAACGCGGTGACCGACCCGGAAGGCCGGGTCTACGGCGTCGACGGCCTCCGCGTGGTAGACGCCTCGATCATGCCCTCGGTCCCGCGCGGCAACACCAACATCCCGACGATCATGGTGGCGGAGAAGGTCGCGGCGGGAATGGGGTGAGGGGAAGGGGGAAGCGAAGCGGGGAAACCTGAGCCACTCTTCCCCCGTCGGGGGAAGTGCCCCGCAGGGGCGATGGGGGCGCGGTGGTCTCGGTTTTTGCGGGGTCTAGAGTTTTGAGGTGTCATAGATACCGCCGGGCCATGCGCCCGGTAGCGACAGACGACGAGGACCGCCGCTTCTCGCCATGCACTCAGGTGCCCTTCTCCAGCAGCAGCTCCGCCAGAAAGACCCCGTCCTGCCCGGTCACCACGGTAATCAATGCAACCCGATTGCTCATAGACCTATCGTATCCCTTGCTGCGCCGGGATCAATCTAATGAGGGAGGGGTGTAGGGGTGGTTAATGGGGGGAGGCAAACGTTAAAATGCTATCGTCGGCGAGTAAATTTTTCTAGATCGTCGTAATCAAATGCAGGTCTTCTACATATCAGAAATTTAGATGCGTAATACTCTATTATTTTCTGACTTGGTTTCAAGCCAGATTTAATTCTATTTCTGGTATTCTTTAATACAGCAGGGCTGGGGTTTTCGATGTTGTGTTCTATTAAAAAATCAGAAAGTAATTTTTCGTATCGAATTGATTTTGATTTTCCACTGCAATAATAACGTATGTAATTAGAAAGAGCTTCGAAAAAAATACCTTGGCAATGATAGAGTTTCATTTTGCTCGCAAGTGTAAGGCTGAACGCTTCGGTAACATTTCCGCTTGCGTGCGCCAGTTGGTAAAAACGAACAGTCTGTTCTTCCAGAAAACCAACACTAATCTCGTCGGTGGGAGCCATGATGAGATAGCTTGGGGTTGGCTTTTTTAGTTCTACTTGGAAATTGATATGATATCCGTAACAAGTAGCGAATATGCATATGAGATTGTTCATTGTTTGGCAGTTTATAATTCTTAGATGGTTCGCCAACTTGTCCCAACTAAAGTGCTCTCCGCTTGGGGAAAGAAGTATTCCTTTGTCTTTTGATCCATGAGCATCGAAATGAATGATCGGTTTTACCCCTTTTTCTGCTTCGTCAGCCAGAAAATTTAGCGCTTCTACCAGTTCATCTGATGTCCCTACAACTAACTCGCGGATGGGCCATCCTCCGTTGTTGTGTGCGTCGTTTAGATCTTCAATTATTCTGCGGGTTGGCCCAATCTCATTGTCAGGAATAGATCTAATCCAGAAAATTGAGTTAATTTCGAGTGTTTCAGAAATATGCATCGTTATTTACCCTGATATATCTGATTCCAGTAACTGCTGTGTTCATCTCGACATGCTATATTTACAATTATTCCTTGATGTCTCATGTTATGAAATCCAAGTAGACAATTCAGCATCAAGTCCAGATACGCGGCGAAGATTGCTGTGGCCGATGGCTGTACCAACGGTAGTTGGAACGCAATTGCCAATTATGGATTTTTCCCAAAGTGTTTCAAATTCTCCGAATCTCGGTTCATGTTCCTTCACTAGTCTGGCAGCATCTTGCGCTGACATGAACTTGGAAAGGTACAATGCTATCAACCGCTCTTTGGGTTGTCCTGTTATGCCATGTTTTTCTAAGGTATCTTTAGCGGTATCTTTGTTGATAGCGCGAACCTGAAGCAGTGAACTATCATTAATGCAAGGTATGACTATACTAGAATTTGAAGCGCTGCCGGAATGTTCGCTGCCGAGTGCAGTATTTAGTTCTTCTTCGGAAAAACCAAGGCAAAATATTCCGCCATATTTATCGTTCAAGAAATTTTTTATACTGTATTTTTGAAGTGTGTTTATTCTTACACATCTCTTTGATTCGAGATAAGAATAAGAAGATGGTTGTGTCGTGCATTCTGGCACAAATGGTAGGATATACTGGTGGAGCATTTGAATAAATGTTTCCAAGTTTCCCGCGCCGTGGTGGAGAGTTTGGGTCACAAAATATATGAGAGAAAGTTCTGCAAATTCATTCTTTGTCAATACCGAGGCAATTTCAACAGCATCATTTAGTGTTAGCGCTAGTCGACTCCTTTCTTGTTGTTTCGATCTGTCGGAAATTAGTGAAACTAGTGCATCGGAAACTGTTTCATCGCTACTACGGGCGGCCCCCATTTGTGCCGCTTGAACGACGGCCTGAAAATCCGGGTCCATAAAGGCAGCTGGATCGCCTCCACCCGCCCTTGAAAAGTCTCTCAACACCTTGTCAGCGAATTCTTTGACTCGTTGCTCAGCAACATCTTTAACGCGAAGAGCTGCTGTATATTGTATAAAACCTCGCAATGACTCAAGAATTTCAGCCATC
>JAVKCR010000429.1:0-8487 GCA_040222645.1 Rhodospirillales bacterium | reverse complement strand
GAGGGGGGATTGGCGCCCCCATCGTCCCGAATTCGTTTCAGGACCTCGACCAACCTGTCCGTGCGTAACCAGACTGTTACACGCCGGCCTCTCGGGGTCCTGAAACGAGTTCAGCACGAGGGGGGTGTTTACGCCGCTGCCTCCAGTTCGCCGCCAAGCTTCAGCGCACGGGCCAGCAGGCCATTATTGATGGCGCCATCCGGCCTGACCGCCACGCGTTCCCGGGCAAAGGCCATGGCGATGTCGCGATCACCGGAGCGATTGGCCGCGTCGGTCAGGGTCCAGTCGATGATGTCGCGCTGAGCATGGCTGCCACCGAAAGCATTGGCGATGTGGCGGACGCCGTGCAACCTGTCGACGGCGGTGGCGTAGTCGCCCGTTTTCCAGGCGAGGAAGCCTTCAACGAGCGCCAGGCCGATGGTTTGTGACCAGCGGTCATTTTCCGAAACCGCTTCGAGCTTCCGCCAGCTGGCGGCCAGTTGTTCGACTTCAGCGATTCGTCCCACGCCAAGCTTGGCCATCGCCCCATGCCAGTCATTGAAGGCATAGCACCGGCCATCCGCATGGCGGTCCCAGCGTTCCGCCACATCGGTCCAGCGGTCGCCGACATCGATGCCGGAAAGTTCGAGGCGCCAGAGCATTGCGGCCGCATCGACCAGTTCGAGCGCGACGTTGTTCTCGGGCGCGCGGATGTTTGCATCGTAGATTTCGAGCGCGATGTCCCTTTCACCGAGATCGACGTGAAACAGGGCGCGGTGCCACCAGTTGTGCACCTTGAAGACGTTCCCGGGCTGCGCCCAGTATTGCTCCCGGTCCGCCATCCAGGCGACGCCGTCGGCGGCACGACCCTGCATCTCCATCACGTGCGAGACCGCGTGATGAGCCCAGCAATCGAGCGGATCGATGTCCAGCGCAAGGCGGCCGGCGTCTTCTGCACGGACATAATCGCCTGTTTCCTCGAGTCCGAAGGACGACATCCCGAGCACCGTCGAATAGCCCGGCATATCCGCCGACCAGGCGGGAAGGGCGCGGTTGATCCGGTCCCGCAGATTGCGTGAATCGGCGCGGAAGAAGTCGGCGAGGTGACCGGTCTGCAGCGCGAGGAGATCGCGCGGATAGTGCGCGGAATGAAAGTCCAGGCGGACCGCCGCCCGCGACCAGTTGCCTTTCACGATCTCGCCAAGCGCAGCGACATGAGAAGCTTCTCTTTCGTTCATCGTAAAATTGCGAAGTTCGTCCAGGCTGCTGGCCGCGGCCGCGGTTGCTTCCGGCTCGGTGGACAGCGCCATGAGAGCAGCCTTGAGGATGCGCGGCATGACGAAATCCGGCGCGAGATCGATCGAAGCGTCGGCGAGCGCCAGCGGGCCTCCGACATAGATGTTGAAGGCACGAACCGCCTCCTCATAACGCTCGGCCGCTTCCTGCGTGGCACCGGTGAGTGCGTGGCCTTGCAGATCTTTTACATTTGTCATTCTGGTACTCCATCATTCGGAATGCTGTCCGGCAAATGAACAAAAAAGGGGGGCGCCGGACGCCCGGAATGTCTAGTCCGGGAAGGCGAAACGCTGCCAGAAGGCCCGTGGTACGGCGGCTGATCTGATAAATAAAAGAAGTTAAATCAATAGCTTAATTTTCCCGCAGTCCCGAATTACGCAAGACGAGTGATCTCATTGCCCTGTCAACTGAACCGGTGGTACTGTCCGTGCCTTGCGGAATCCGGTGCACCAATGTCATCCGACAGGACAAGATCCGAGACCACCAGGGAGCAACTGCTCGTCGCGGCCGAGACGGCGGTACTGGCCAAGGGATTCGGCGCGACCTCGATCGACGAGCTGATCGCCGCGGTCGGTATCTCGAAGAGCGGGTTCTTCTATCATTTCCGGGACAAGAGCGAACTCGCGAAGGCGCTGTTGCAACGCTATGTCGACGCCGACGACAGGCTGCTCGACGATATCTTCGCCAAGGCAGACGACCTGCATGAGGACCCGCTGCACGCATTCCTGATCGCGATGAAGATGATCGCCGATGTTTTCCGCGACCTGCCAAGCGGCCACCCGGGCTGCATGGTTGCCTCGATCTGCTACCACGAGCAGCAGTTCCATAGCGATGTGCGGGAGCTCAATGTCAAGGCAGTGCTGGCCTGGCGGACGCGGTTCCGCTCACGCCTCGAGCAGATCGCGGTGCAATATCCGGCACGGATCGCGGTTTCCCTCGACGATCTCGCCGACATGTTCTCGAGTGTCGCCGACGGCGGCATCATCATCTCGCGCGTCACCCACGATCATGAAGTGCTGGCCCGCCAGATGCTGCTCTACCGTGACTTCGTCCGCCTGGTTTTCTCCGACCCGCCGAAGGTGCGCGACCTTGGCTCTTCCTCGTTCTGACCTCGTTTTACTCAGGGCATCGAGAGGCCTGGCTCAACCTCTCAATTCAATCCACCAACATTGACCTAAACGATGTCATCCCGGCGCAAGCCGGGATGATGTGCCTCATGCCGTTTCCCTCGCTCCCACGAAAGTGGGAGCCTCTGCGGCGAACAAGGTGACTGCCTCCCGGGGTTCCCACTTTCGTGGGAACGAGGGGGTATTCGATCAGGAACAGAACAGGGTTGATGATATCCGTAGATCTGCAAATTGAGGGAATGCTACCCCAGCAATTCCAGTATCTTCGCATGCAGCTCGGCCTTCACGGCGATGCCCTCGACGGGTGTGCGCAACCGGTTGCGGTGGCGACGCTCGCCCGGCAGGCGGATGTCGCCCTGTGACTTGAGCTCGTGGAAGAAGTCCTCGACATGCGCGGACAGACCGTCGCCGGCGCCGAACCGGGCCGGGTCGAAGGCGAGGATCAGTTCGCCGCCCGGAGGCGGTCCGCCAGGCAGGTAGCCCGCGCGCCCGGCCTCGTAGCTGAACAGGTCGCCGATCAGGCCGCCGGCAAGCAGTTCCACCATCATCGCGATGGCCGATCCCTTGTAGCCGCCGAACGGCAATTGCGCGCCGGCCAGCACCTCGTTCGGATCGGTCGTCGGATTGCCGGCGGCATCGATGCCGCAGCCGATGGGCACTTCCTTGCCATCGCGGGCATGGATCATCACGTCGCCGCGCGCCATGAAGGCGGACGCCTGGTCGAAGACCAGCGGCGGCGCGCCATCGCGCGGGAACCCGAAGGCCATCGGGTTGGTGCCGAAGAAGGGGCGGGTGCCGCCCGCCGGCGCGACCATCGGCGCCGCCGCGGTGAAGGCCATGCCGACGAGCCCTTCATCGGTCAGCATCTCGATTTCCGGCCAGAGCGCGGCGTAGTGATAGACGTTGCGGAGCGCCAGACCGGCAATGCCCTGGGTGCGCGCGAGATCGATCAGCGTCGGCATGCCGGTACGAATGGCGAGCGGCGCATAGCCGCCCTTGGCATCGACCCGGACCGTACCCGGCGCAATCTGCTCCACCGACGGCACGGCCTTGCCGTCGACGATGCCCTCCCTGAGCGAGGCGACGTAGCCGGGCAGGCGGAACAGCCCGTGCGATTCGCAGACATCCCGCTCGGCGGCGGCGAGATTGTCGGCAATCGCCGCCGCGTTCGCCGCGTCGCAACCGTTGGTCTCCAGCACGCGGATCGCGAGATCGCGCGCCTCGTCCAATGTCATGCGGATAAGATCGGTCATGGTCCCAGTCTCCCGTCGCAAAGAAGGGACGATTGGAAACCCGGGGAGCCGGATATGCAACCGGGCTCAGTTCCGCACTTCTAGCGGTCGGGCAGGTCATTCTCGGGGAGGGGCAATGGTGAGCCCGACAGGATTCGAACCTGTGACCCACTGATTAAAAGTCAGTTGCTCTACCAGCTGAGCTACGGGCCCCGATTGCGGTGCTGGGAATAACAAACGGAGGCCGGGGTGAAAAGGCATTTCGGCCATTTTCGCCCCCTTTCGGAAGCTGCGGGTTTTGGCCAGTCCATTGATCCTGTTATGATTGAGGAAACCGGCGGGCTTGCAGTACGGGTATGCGGGCTGCAATCCTTCCCCAACAGTGAATATTGGGCCGAGAAATGGCGAAAGCACCCGGACGGGCAACCAGAAGCGGTACGAAATCCCGCAGCCGCAAGAAGACAGCGGCGGCAACAGACGCACATGTCGACGACACAGCTGCGGCCGGCTCCGCGGAACAGACGACGAAGCCGAAGCGCCGGAGCCGCAAGAAGGCCGATACCGCACCGGTGGAGACTGCAGACAAGGCGACCGGGGAAGCTCCACCGAAGAAGACAACCCGCAAGCGGAAGACGACCGCCAAAACCGACGAGCCGGCCGCAAAGGCGCCGAGACAGCGGAAATCTGCCGCGGCAACCACCGAGCCGGTAGAGAAGCCCAGGCCTGCACGCAAGCGAAAGGTCGCCGCCACGCCAAAGGGACCGCCGGCGAAACCGGCGCGCAGACGCAAACCGGCTGCCGCCAAAGCCGCCGACGTCGAAAAGCCCGCCGCCGCGACGCCCCCCCGCAAGCGTTCGGTAAAGGGCAAGGCGCCGACCGCGACCCAGGCCGCGCCCCAGGCCTCCGTTGTTGCGCCGAGGGTGTCCGGCACCGTGACGGTGCGCCAGAAATCGAACCTCTATACCCAGCGCATAGACCAGATCGGCGCCGCCTATTCGATGATCGAGGATCGGGTGCTGGTGAATATCAGCCGCAAGGACCGCTCCGGCGTAAAGATGTGGCTGACCCGGCGCGCCACCAACCATCTCTGGCACGCCATGATGAAGGTGCTGGAACGGCGGCCAGACGTCGCCGCGCAAAAGAACCCGGTTTCCAAGAAGGCGGTGATGGAGTTCCACCAGACCAGCGCGGTCCAGACCAACGACCCGAAGAAGCCGTTCCGCAAGGACGACCTGATGTACCCGTATGGCGAGGACCCGCTGCTGGTGCATTCCTTCACCTGCGGGCCGGACCCGGACGGCCTGCTGCAGGTGACGCTGCGCTTCGGCAAGGAGCGGGAGTTCACGACCTCGCTCGATTTGCGCATGGTCTACCTGTTCTGCGACCTGCTGGTGAATTCGGCGAGGAAGATGGATTGGGGAATCACCTTCGGCGGCGAGGCCACGCCGAAGAAGGAGGCGGAACCGGCCGCCACCCCCGCGGGCGGCAAACCCGTCGTCCATTAGAACGGGGCGTCACCCCTCAGGGTCGGTATCGTCCAGACGGTGGCCGTCGATATGGCTGCGGTCGCGTTCCCGGTCGGCATCGGTTTTCTTGCGTTCCTCGGCTGTCCGGCCGTAACGCAGGCGGTTGGCGTCGGCGGCGGATTCCTTTTCCGCCCGCTGCTTCGCCTTGCGGGCCTTGCGAAGGTTGACGATGTCCGCGCTCACCTGTCGCTCATCCAGTCATTTCCCCAGCGGCACCGCGACGCGGGGATCCGGAATCTCGTGGTATTCCTGCCGGTAGGGGCGAAAACCCGCGCGCTGGTAGAAGGCGAGCGCCTTCGGATGGTCAAGCGTGCAGGTATGAAGCCAGACCCGGCCGGCATCGTGATCGAAGGCATGGTCGATCGCCCAGTTGAGGAGGTATCTGCCGAGACCCGTGCCGACGAATTCCGGCATGATGCCGAGATAGCGGAGTTCGCATTCCCCCGGCACATCGAAGACGAGCTCGGCGAAACCGGCGGGCGTTCCGTCGGCATAGACCACGTAGATCTCGACCGCCTCGTCATGGATCGCCTCGGACAGCGCCTCGTCGCTCATCCGGGAACGTTCGTACCAGAGCCAGGGGCGGCCGACCTCGCGGTAGAGAAAGCGGTAGAAGGCGAGCGTCGGCCAATGGCATCGCATCAGCGCATGGCGCCCGGCCGGCGCCGGGACGGTCGGCCTCGTCGGCCGCTCCGTCATCTCGAGATAGGTCCGGTGGAAGGAGATCTTCCCGTTTTCGGCCACCACCTTCATGGTTCGATGGGGGAATCCGGTCGTCCCGCCCATTCCGTCCAGGAGCCGTCATAGATCGAGACATCCTTGCGGCCGAGCAGGTACAGCGCGAGCGCCGGCACGCAGGCCGTCACCCCGGAACCGCAGGTGCAGGCGATCTGGCCGGACCGGTCGATACCGGCGCCGTCGAGAATCTCGGCAAGCTTGTCGGCCGGCAGCATCTTCTGGGTCCCGGGGTCGATCAGCCGGTCATAGGGCAGGCTGATCGAGTTCGGGATATGGCCGCTCCGGAGTTCCTTCCGCGGTTCCGGTGCTACGCCGTCGAACCGGCCGGCAGAGCGGGCGTCGACGGTCTGGAATCGGCCGCTATCGATGTTGGCGCGGATCTGGTCGTAATTGCGGACCAGCGTCGAATCGAACCGGGCGGTGAAATGGCGCGGCTTCGGCGCTGGCGCGATATCCTCCAGCGGCTGGCCGGCCGCCTTCCAGGCCGGCAGACCGCCGTCGAGCAAGGCGACATCGGCATGGCCGAAGACGCGGAACATCCACCAGGCACGGGCGGCGCCGTTCGAATGTCCCTTCTGGTCGTAGGCGATCACGCGGATGCCGTCGCCAAGGCCGAGCTTGCGCACCCGGCTGGAAAACAGTTCCGGGCTCGGCAGCATGTGGGGCAGGGAGGAGTCAGGGTCGCAGATCTTGTCGATATTGAACCGCACGGCGCCCGGAATGTGGCCCTCCGCATATTCCGCATCGGCATCACGGTTCTCGGTCGGCAGGTAGGAGCTGGCATCGATCACCCGCACATCGGGCGCATCGAGATGGGCAGCAAGCCAGTCGACGCTGACGAGGGCATCCGGATTCTTGTAGGTCATGATTTCGGTTTCCTTCAGGCCAGCCATCCGGGGACCGGCAGGCCCTTTTCCTTCAGGAAGGCGGGATTGAACAACTTCGACTGGTAGCGGTGTCCCCAGTCGCAGAGGATGGTGACGATGGTGTGCCCCGGGCCGAGATCACGGGCCATCCGGATCGCGCCGGCGACGTTGATGCCGCTCGACAGGCCGAGGCAGAGACCTTCGTTCTTCAGCAGGTCGAAGACGATCGGCGCCCCTTCCTCGTCGGGAATCTGGTACGGGTTGTCGATCTCGAGGCCCTCGAGATTCGCGGTGACGCGCCCCTGGCCGATACCTTCGGAGATCGAGGAGCCGGAGGATTTCAGCTCGCCAGTGGTGTAGTAGCTGTAGAGCGCGGCGCCCATCGGGTCGGCGAGGCCGATCCTGATGTTGCGGTTCTGCTCCTTGAGGAACATGCCGATGCCCGCCAGCGTGCCGCCGGTGCCCACCGCGCAGATGAATCCGTCGATCTTGCCGTCGGTCTGTTCATAGATCTCGGGGCCCGTGGTCTCCATATGGGCCTGGCGGTTGGCGGTATTGTCGAACTGCTGCGCCCAGATCGCACCGTTCGGTTCGCTGGCCGCGAGTTCCTTGGCCAGACGCTCTGAGACATGCACGTAGTTGTTCGGGTCCTTGTAGGGCACCGCCGGCACCTCGCGCAGATCGGCGCCGATCAGGCGTAGGAAATCCTTCTTCTCCTGGCTCTGCGTATCCGGGATCACGATCACCGAGCGGTAGCCCCGGGCATTCCCGACGAGGGTGAGGCCGATGCCGGTATTGCCGGCGGTGCCCTCGACGATGATTCCGCCCGGCCGGAGCAGGCCGCGACGTTCCGCGTCCCGGATGATGCCCATCGCCGCACGGTCCTTAACCGAGCCGCCGGGATTGAGATATTCAGCCTTCCCGAGGATCGTGCAGCCCGTCGCCTCGGACGCGGCGCGCAGCTTGATCAGGGGCGTATTGCCGATCGCATCTACAAAATCCTTGCGGAATTTCATGACGTTTTCCGTATTCAGTTTGTGGTTCGCATGGTTGGCCTCAAGGTATGGCGCGCCCCCCTGCCAATCAAGCGCCGGCGCCCCATTTGCGCTGCAATTCGGCGCGATTCGCCGCCAGCCATTGCAACGCGATGATGGTCTTCGCATTGACGATGCGCCCTTCGGCCAGCATGGCCAGCGCCTCGTCGATGCCAACCACGAGAACCCGGATATCCTCGCCTTCCTCGGCAAGGCCGTGAATGCCGCCGGCCGCAGACAGGTCGGCCCGCCCCAGGAAGAGATGCACCGTTTCCGACGACGCGCCGGGCGAGGTGAGGTAGCTGTAGGCAAAGCGGAGCTCGCCCAGTTCGCAGCCCGCTTCCTCCACCGCCTCGCGGCGCACGAGGTCTTCCGGCGTTTCTCCTTGCTCGATAACGCCGGCGACGCATTCGAGCACCCAGGGCTCCCAGCCGGCGGCAAGCGCGCCCGGGCGGAACTGTTCGATCAGCAACACCTCGCCACGGACCATGTCGACCGGCAGCACCGCGCCGACATGACCGCGTTGGAATACCTCGCGGGAAATCTCCGGGCTCATGCCGCCCCGGTGCAGGCTGTGGCGCAGCCGAAAACGGTCGATCCGGTAATATCCGGACTGCGGACTGGTCCTCTCGATGATCTCTACCTTGCGGTCTTCCGGCATTCGAAATTTCCACTCCGGTGGTGCTGGT
>JAVKCR010000428.1:0-2692 GCA_040222645.1 Rhodospirillales bacterium | reverse complement strand
CACGCGACGCCCAGTCGGGCAGCACCTGGCCGATGAGGATATCGCGGGCGGACTTGAAGTCGGCGTCGGAAACGGCGACCAGCGTCATGTTGCGGGCGTCGCCGGCCGGGCATTTGCCGTTGCCGGTAAGGCACGCGATGTCGTCAACCAGCGCGGTCTGTGCAGAGGCCCATGCGGGGTCCTCGAAGCCGGATTTGATGCTGGTCTCGATCAGCTTCTTCGTCGCATCGTCGAGCCCGTTCCACTTGTCCATGTTGATGGCGGTGACGACCGAGTCCCAGCCGCCGAGCGGAATCGGCAGCAGGTGCGTGGAGACTTCCCACCAGCCGGCGGAATAGCCGGAGCCGGCGCCCGTCACGGCGCAATCGACGACGCCTTTCTGCAGCGCGCCCGGCACCTCTGAGAAGGCGACGTTGACGCCTTCCGCGCCGAGCGCCTCGAGGAACTTCGCGGTCATGCGGCCGGAGGCGCGGACCTTCTTGCCCTTCAGGTCGGCGAGGCCCTCGATCTTGGCGTTGCAGAACACCACCTGCGGCGGGTAGGGGGCGATGGCCAGCACATGGCTGTTGAAGCGTTTGGCGTAGATGTCGGCGACCATCGGGCGGGCGGCATCGACCATCATGCGCGCCTCGTCCGCGGTCAGCGCGATCAGCGGCACGTCGAGGCCTTCAAGCTCGGGGGCGTCCGCCACGGCGTAGTCGGCAACGGTCATGGCGACATCGTACACCCCGTCGCCGAGCAGACGGAAGACGTCGCCGACGCCGAGGCCCATCTGGTTGTGGGTCGTCAGGTTCACCGTGATCTTGCCGCCGGAGGCTTCCGGCAAGGTCTTGCCCCAGTAGGGGGCTTCGTACTGCTTGTGCAGCGGCAGGCCGGACCAGCTGCCGACGACCGACAGTTCCTGGGCGACAGCAGGCGTGGTGAACAGCGCCGCGGCGGCGCCGAGTGTGGCGATAGTCCTCTTCATGGGTGATCTCCTTCTGTGTCGGTTTCGGGTGTGGATGGATTAAGGACGGGTACCTCCGCATCCTCGGGCACGTCGCTGATCAGCATGTGCCCGGGTGTATGCGTGATGACGAGCGGTAGACCCGCTCTTGTCAGGGCGACCTGGGGCGTGACACCGCAGGCCCAGAAGACGGGAACCTGGCCCGGTTCGACCGGGGCCGGGTCGCCCCAGTCCGGCCGGGTGATGTCCGCGATACCGATCTCAACCGGCGATCCGGCATGGACCGGTGCGCCATGCGCCATCGGGAAGCGGCCTGAAATAGCGATAGCGTCCGCCACCCGGCTCTCCGGGATGGCGCGCATGCTCACGACCATCGATCCGCCGAACGGCCCGGCCGGGACGGTCTCGATATTGGTGCGGTACATCGGCACGGTCGAATCGTTCAGCACATGCCAGACGGGGATGCCGGCCTTGGCGAAGGCATTCTCGAAGGTGAAGGAGCAGCCCAGCGCGAAGGCGACCATGTCGTCGCGCCAGAGGCTCCGGATATCGGTTTCTGTGCCCGCGAGGCGACCGTCCTGGTAGATGTTGTAGGAGGGCAGGTCGGTACGAACGTCGATGTCATGTCCGAGCGTGCGGAACCAGGGATCGCCGGTGTCGGTGACGCCGACCAGCGGACAGGGCTTCGGATTGCGCTGGCAGAACCGCATGAAGTCGAGCGCGTTGGGTTCCGGCATGATCACGAGGTTTGCCTGCAGGCGTCCGGGGGCAAGGCCAGCCGTGTGGCGGGTATAGCCTGCCGAACGGATTGCCGCCCGTACAGCGGGTGCGTCCTGGCGGCTGAGTTCTGCGAAGCTTGTCGGCATGCGGTCCGTGTCCCTGATGTCCGACAAGGGTGGACGGGGTGCCGAAAAAATTCAAATCAATGGTTTTTCCTCAAAAATATAAAATTAATTTATGTCATTGCATGGCGTTCCGCGACTTGCCCGGCGATGGATGCCGCGCTTTCCAGCATGTGACTCGGCGGGTCTGCAAGCCAGGATGCCGTGAACCGGAGAGGTTGCGGCCGCCAGCCCGGGTCGAACTCGACCAGGCGACCTTCGGCAATGAGCGGTTCGGCAAGAGCTCTCGGAAGGGCGCCGACACCGAGACCGGTCTCGACCAGCCGGAAGGCGGCCGAAAGCGAGGAGGAGGGATAGATCGCGACATCCGGGCCGATGCGGCTGTTCAGTTCGTCGCGCAATTCACGGAATGGCCGGGTGTTGCGCGCATAGGCGATGGCCGGCTTGCCGTGGAGCAGGCGGGCGTCCGGCGACGCGGGATTGTCGGTCACCGCGCTGTACCAGCCCAGTTCGAAACTCGGCAGGACGAGGTTCTCGACCGAGTATTCTGAAACCGGACCGAGCAGGAAAGCGAGGTCGATCTCGCGGGCCAAGAGCCGGTCGCGGAGATTGATCGAGATATCGACGTCGATGTCGATATCGAGCTTTGGGAAGCGCGTGTGAAGTTCGAGGATGAAGTCCGGCAGCCAGCTCTGGGCAACGGTCTCGGAAGCGCCGATGCGCAGCCGGCCGTCGATCCCGGCAGGATCGACGATATCGCGCTCGATCTGGTTCGAGAGCGTTTCCAGCCTGACCGCATATTGCATCAGCATCTCGCCGCGCTTGGTGAGCCTTGCCGCCCCGGTGGACCGGTCGAACAGCTCGGCGCCGAGGGTCTTTTCGAGATTCTTGATCCGCGCGGTAA
>JAVKCR010000427.1:0-3520 GCA_040222645.1 Rhodospirillales bacterium | reverse complement strand
CGACAAGCCGGTGACGGATGCGCATGTCGAATCGATCCTGACCGCGGCGCTCAGGGCGCCGACGTCGTCCAACATGCAGGCCTGTTCGGTGGTCGTGGTGCGCGACCAGGAAACCAAGCAGGCCCTGTCGGTACCCTGCGGCAACCAGAAACATATCGTCTCCTGCCCGGTATTCATCGCCTTCTGCGCCGATCTGACGCGCATCGAGACCGCGCTGAACGCCCGTGGCCACGATATCGAGGACAACAATCTCGAACTCGGCCTGGTTTCCACCATCGATGCGGCGCTGGTCGGCATGGCGGCCTATGTCGCGGCGGATTCGCTGGGTATCCAGGGCGTGATGATCGGCGCCGTGCGCAACGATCCGGAACGCATCGCCGAACTGCTCGGCCTGCCGGAGCGGGTCTATTGCGTCTTCGGCATGTGCCTCGGCTATCCCGCGGAGGCGCCGAAGCAGAAGCCGCGCATGCCGCAATCCGGCATCATTCACCGGGAACGCTACGATCTCGATGCGGCGCTGGCGGCCGTGGATGCCTATGACGGCGAGCTGGCGGAACATTATGCCGCCATCGGCAAGGCAACGACGGCGGATTCCTGGTCGCACGACGTGGACAAGAAGATCGCCGCCAAGCAGCGTGACGGTCTGCGTGCGGCGTTGAAACGCCGCGGCTTCGATTTCAGGTAGTCAGGACGCATCATGCACCCGGCATTCCGTCTGACCTTCCTGCCGCCAAACCTGATCACGCTGAGCCGGCCGGTCGTCGTCGCCTGGATCTGCTACAGCCTGATACAGGAACCGGCCGCAACCTCGGACAGTCTCTGGATGCTGGCGGCATTCCTGTTTTTCTACTGGGTGTCCGACTATGTCGACGGCTATGTTGCGCGCCTGCTCGGCATGACATCGAACTACGGAGCCAAGCTGGACCTGTTCTGCGACCGGGTCTGCGATTTCCTCGTCGTCTTCACTATCCTCATCGTCCACGACCTGACCTACTGGATACCGGTGCTGTTCTACATGCTGGGCCGGCTGGCGCCCGAGTTCCTGTATTTCCTGCATGCCGCCCGGTTCAAGGACAGCCCGCTGTTCGTCAGCTGGTCGGAAAAGGCCTACAAGATCTACGGCGAGGTCTTCTACTTCATCCGCACAATGTTCTTCGCCTTCGTGCTGTTCGGCGATCCGCACTGGATCGTCAGCGCGGTGTTCGTTCTCAGCAATGCGGTATTCCTTGTCGATGGCCTGATCATCCTCGCCGGGTTTGCGAAGCAGAACAAATCCGGTAACGCTGAGGTGGACGGAAACCGGTCATCGTGACCCTGCATGAACCCGTCGTCACCCTGACCGACTATGCGATGGCGGTGGAGGGGTTCCTGCTGGCCTGGCTGCTGGCACGATCGGCGTCCGGTCAGCCGGTTGTCCGGACATGGATTGTCAGGTTCCTGGTCGCTTTCGCGGCGACCGCGTTGTTCGGCGGCACGACCCACGGTTTCTTCCCGGATGCAGGTTCCACAGGCTACTCGATCGCCTGGCGGGCAACGCTGGCTTCGCTTGGCCTCACCGCGTTCTGCGGCTGGTGCGTCGCGGCGGCCATTCTGCTGCCGGACCGCCTTCGGATTGCGGTTCGGATTGCCGCGATCGAATACGGGCTCTACCTGCTCGTGGTCCTGTTCTTGTCACAGGACTATCTTGTCGGCGTGCTGAACTATCTGCCGGCCGCGGTGATGGTGCTGGCGGCATTCTGCGTCGCGCT
The DNA here is from genome assembly GCA_040222645.1 of Rhodospirillales bacterium. Lineage (GTDB taxonomy): Bacteria > Pseudomonadota > Alphaproteobacteria > Rhodospirillales > HT1-32 > HT1-32. The sequence continues at coordinate 1,772 of JAVKCR010000427.1, read as the reverse complement.
GGCGCGATATCGTTCGCGCGCCGCTCTATGGGGTGTGATCGGACTCCTGCTGACTTTCGTGGCGGCGGCCGTGCAGACCGCGGGAATCGGTTTTCATCCGATTTATTTCGACCACAACGCATTCTACCATCTCATCCAGGGAATAGCGGTATTCTTCGTCTTTCTGGCGGGGAAAGGTACTATAGTCAGCGATCGGCAGCGCGGGGGGCGGGCGGTGCCGAGGAACAGGGGGAGGCAAGGTATGGCTACTCGCGAGCGCCCGATCGGCGCCATGGAATTCTCGAAGCTGGTGTTCCCGGCGATACTGGCACTGGTGCTGTTCGCCGCCGGGCTGCTGGAAGACACCTGGATCGAAGCCCTTGTCGGGCTGTTCCCGGACCGGATCGAGGGCGTTGCCATTCTCAACCAGGTTCAGCTGATCCTGTCATGGGTGATCGGCGCCTGGATCTTCACCCGTTTCGTCAACGTCATCTTCTGGCGCGGCATCGTCGAGAGTCACAGCGCCACGCGCGTTCCCAGCCTGCTGACCGACATGTTCGCCAATGTCGTGGCGGTGGTCGCCATCATCGGCATTCTGATCACCGCCTTCGGCCTGTCGATGGTCCACATCATGGTCATCGTCGCCGGCCTGACGCTGCTGCTGGCAATCTTCCTCAGGAAGGCCATCGAGGACCTGTTCACCGGCATCTCGCTGAACTTCGACCCGTCCTTCAACATCGGCGACGTGGTCGAGGTGGGTGACGGCATCCGCGGACGCGTGCAGGAAATCACCTGGCGTACCGCGCGCCTCGTCACCGACACTCAGGAACTGATCGCCATTCCGAACGCGGTGATCGCGAGCGGCGTGGTCAGGAACTTCTCGCGCCCGGCAACGCAGCTGGGGTCGACCCTGCGGGAGGTGCTCGACTATTCCGCCACCCCCGAACGTGCCCGCCGCATCCTGCTGAATGCCGTGCGGGAGGCCTGCGACGACAACGACAAATGCGAGGTCCATCTCGTAGAACTCAACCGTCAGGGCGCCGTCTACGACGTGCTGTTCTGGACGGATTCCGCCGACAAGGCCGAACGGACCCGTTCCCATGTCGGGGAGATCATCGTCCGGCACCTGGAATTCGCCGGCATTGCCCTGACAGGCAGCAGCGCAGCCGAACTTGGCAAGGCGCAGCCCGACGGCAGCCGCACCATTTCCGGTCTCGCCGCCGTTTTCCGGACGGCGCCGATCTTTGCCGATCTCGACATGGCGACGATCGAGGAACTGGCACGGGAGGCGAAACGCTACGAATTCAAGCCCGGCCACTATCTCTATCGCGAGGGCGACCCGGGCGACCACATGTTCGTCATCACGGAAGGCCGCGTGCGGATCATCGGCCAGCGCGAGGACGGCACCACGATGGTGATCGGCGAACCCGGTCCCGGCGGTACGGCCGGTGTCGAATCCCTGCTGACCGGCGAGCCGGACAAGGAATCCGCCCGGGTCGCCCTGCCGACCGTCGCCTATGAAATCGGCAAGACATCGATGGAGAAGATCCTGGAGAAGCGGCCGGAAGTCGCCTCCAAGCTGGCCCGCAAGGCCATCGAGATGCGCCGGGAACTGGATCGCAAGTCCAACGAACTCAGCTCCGGCGACGAGCCGGAAAGCCAGGAGGACGTCTCCGAGCTGCTCGGCAAGATCAAGGGCGTGTTCAAGTCGGGCTTCCTCAAGAGCCTCAGCGGCTACTACAAGGACCGGGTCAGCGGCCAGACCGACCCGGTGTTCCTCGAAGCGGCAATGG
>JAVKCR010000426.1:0-6933 GCA_040222645.1 Rhodospirillales bacterium | reverse complement strand
CCCAGGCCGGCGAGATCGTCATCTCCGTCGAGGAGGCCGGTCGCACCGGCAACGATGTCAGCCTGCTTTTCACGGTACGCGATACCGGGATCGGCATGAGCCGGGAACAGGCCGCCCGGCTGTTCAATCCCTTCATGCAGGCGGACAGCACGACGACCCGGGTCTTCGGGGGGACCGGTCTCGGATTGGCAATCTCGAAGCAGCTGACCGGGATGATGGGCGGCGAGATCAGCGTCGATAGCGAACCCGGTGTCGGCAGCACGTTCCGGTTCACGGCCGCCTTCGGTTTGCAGGATGTGCAGGAAAGGGAGCGGCGCCTGCCAGTCGATCTGCGCGGGCTGAACGTACTCGTGGTGGACGACAGTCCATCCGCCCGCGAAGTGCTGCAGGAATCGCTGGAAGCGCTGTCTTTCCGGGTGACCGCCGTGGCTTCAGGCCAGGAAGCGCTGGACGCATTCATGGAAACCGCCGCCGGCACCATGCAGGCATTCGATATTGTCATCATGGACTGGAAGATGCCGGGTCTCGACGGCATTGAAACGACCGAACGACTCCTTGCCGGCGCGACCGGCAGAACATTGCCGGTCGTGGTGATGGTCACCGCCTTCGACAAGGCTGCAATCCAGGCGGACGCCGCGAACGCCGGCGTCAGGGCCTTGCTCGAGAAACCGGTCAGCCCGTCGACCCTGGTCGACACGCTCATGGAATGCCTCTCGCAGGATTCTTCCGGTCTACAGCAACCGGACCTGAGGCGTGAGGGGAATGACGCTTCCCGCATGCTGAAGGGATCGCGTGTCCTTGTTGCCGAGGACAACGAGATCAACCAGCAGGTTGCCCGCGGCATTCTCGAAGGAGTCGGCGTGGAGGTCGACATTGTCGCCAACGGCAGGCTGGCGGCGGAACGGGTGCTCAACGATCCGGGCCACTATGACGCACTGCTCACCGACCTGCAGATGCCGGATATGGACGGCTACGAATCGACACGCATGATTCGCCTGACCATTGCCGCCGAGCAATTGCCGATCATCGCGATGACGGCGCATGCCACCGCGGAGGAGCGTGAGAAATGCCTCGCCGCGGGCATGAACGATCACGTGGCGAAACCGATAGACCCGCCGCACCTCTATGCAACACTGGCCAGATGGATCGGAGCAGAGGCAGGGTCATCGACGGAAGTCCCTGAACCGGACGCCAGGCAAGGCACAGCCGCCATCGCTGCGGCGACCGCCACGCCGGCAGAAACAAGCGACATCCCGCCACTGCTCGACATGGAAGAAGGCGTCAAGCGGCTCGCCGGCAACCAGTCGCTGTACATCCGGCTTCTCGGCATGTTCAGGGATACGAAATCCAACGTCCCGGCGGAAATCAGGAGCGCCATCGAGCGCGACGAACCTGTCGAAGCCGCCCGTATTGCCCATTCCCTGAAAGGCGCCGCCGGCAACATTTCCGCCAACCGGCTCTACAGGATTTCGTCGGAGATTGAATCCGCTTTGACCGAAGCCTCCGCGCTCAAGGACGACATGCTCCGACGGTTTGAAAGCGTCCATGCGGAGACCATGACCGCAGTGGACGAACAGATCGGTTGATCGGGAACTGGCCGCCAACCGGATGACGCGGCATCGTGCGTCCCCCGCTCAACCGGCCTTTTCCCAGCCCCCGCGATCGGTCTGGCGCCAGTAGGTCACGGAATGTCCGGCGGCCTTGTAGTCCTTCCAGCGGGACCGGGCCTTGCCGACGGCCTCCGGGTCGTTGCCGTCGAACATCTCCAGCACGCGATCGAAGGTCTCTATTCTCGATGAGGCGGCGCCGTCGGTCAGCACCAGCACGTCGGAGCCGTTCGGGTTCTCGTCGTCAGCGGTCACCCAGACCGGCTGGTCGGCCGGTCGTCCGTCGACCGGTGTGCCGTGCGGCAGCCAGCTGTCGGGCCGGAAGGTCCAGAGCTGGGCGGAGATGAACTCCACCCGCTCCGCGGAGCCGGCAATCACAACGGCGCGGCGGCCGGTTTCCGACACCTTCACCAACAGTTTCGGCAGGGCTGCCTCGAGCGGCCATTTCTGCAGGTGGTAGAAGCTGATATCGGTCACCGGTCCGCCCCGGACCCTGTCGGGTCCTAGTTCTCGTAATTGTCCGCGACGAACCGGTCGAGCAGCCGGACGCCGAACGCCGTGCCGCCCTTCGGCACCGTCGAATCGTCCTTCTTCGACCAGGTCACGCCGGCGATATCGAGATGCGCCCAGGGCGTATCCTTCACGAAACGCAGCAGGCACTGCGCGGCGGTGATGCTGCCACCGGCCCGGGTGCCGGTGTTCTTCATGTCGGCGATGTCGGACTTGAGCTGCTTGTCGTAATCGTCGCCCATCGGCATGCGCCAGACCCGCTCGTGCACCGCCTTGCCGGCGGCGGTCAGCTTCTCCGACAGCCCGTCATCGTTGGAGAACAGGCCCGCATGATCGTTGCCGAGCGAGATGATGATCGCCCCGGTCAGGGTCGCGAGATCGACCATGAATTGCGGCTTGAAGCGGTCGTTGGTGTACCAGAGCGCGTCTGCCAGCACGAGGCGGCCTTCGGCGTCGGTGTTGATGATCTCGATGGTCTGACCCGACATCGAGGTCACGACGTCGCCCGGCCGCTGGGCATTGCCATCCGGCATGTTCTCGACCAGTCCGACGACGCCGACCACGTTCACCTTCGCCTTTCGGGCGGCGAGCGCCTTCATCAGCCCGGCGACGACGCCGGAGCCGCCCATGTCCCATTTCATGTCTTCCATGCCGGCCGCCGGCTTGATCGAGATGCCGCCGGTATCGAAGCAGACGCCCTTGCCGACGAAAGCGATGGGCTGGTCCTTCTTGCCGGCGCCGTTCCATTGCATGACGACCAGCTTGCTCTCGCGGATCGAGCCCTGGCCGACACCGAGCAGTGCGCCCATGCCGAGCTTGGTCATCTCCTTCTCGCCGAGCACCTCGACCTTGACGCCGTCTTCCTTGAGTTCCTGGAGAAGCTTCGCGTAGCTCTCGGGGTAGAGAACATTGGGCGGCTCGGAAACCAGGTCGCGGGTCAGGAATACGCCGCCGGCAACCGCTTCCATCGGGGTGAAGGCCTTCTTCGCATCGGCCACGGCAACCGTCGCGATCGAGAGCTTGCCGATCTGCGGCTTGTCTTCCTTCTTCTCCTTCGTCCGGTACTTGTCGAAACGGTAGGAGCGAAGCACGGCGCCGAAGGCGATGTTCGCCGCCAGGGTTCCCGCCGGCATACCGTCGGGCGCGTCGACATCCGCGAAGATCGCCGCCGACTTGGCCTGCACGCTCGCGATGTTGGCCCAGGCGTTGCCCCCCGCGTTCTGCACGGTAAGTTCGTCAAGCTTCTCCGGCGCGCCGAGACCGACCAGCACCAGCCGGTCGAGCGGGAGGCCGGCCGGCGTGATCAGCGTGAGCGTCTTGCCCGGCTTGCCGTCGAAGCGCGAAACCTCCATCGCCTTGGTGACGGAACCGCCGCTCGCCTTGTCGAGATCGGCAATCACGCCGCCGAGCTTGCAGCCCTCGTAGGCAAAAGCGACGGCAACGCCGGATTTCGGTGCGGCGGGTTTCGAAAAGGTGATCTGCATGAAAGCCTCCAGATTGAAAGCGGGGGACGCGGCGGAAGCGCATCGGGAAAATCGTTCCCGGTAAATGTCGCGCTGGAGAACGAAATTGCAAGCCGGTGCATGCCGAACGAACCCTTGAGGTTGCGGGCCTGACAGCGTATTCCGCTCGGCAGGGCGGATCGGAGCGCGAATGTTCGAATTTCTCCAACTCTTCCAGCCGACGACGGCGGAAATCCTCGGAACCTGCGCCGTCATCCTGACCGTGCTGGCGCTTGCCGGGATCGGTTCCCTAGGTGCCGGCCGCTGGCGGCTGAACGAGGCGGATTGCATGGTCGGCATCGGCATTGCCACCGCGGCGATGACCCTGCTCGGCGCCCTCGCAGTGATACCGCTCAGCTTTATCGGCTATGCCATCCTGGCCATCGGCATGGCCGGGCTGGCCTGGCGTACCCTCTCCGGCGGCCTCGTCGGCGGCCCCGGGGCAGGCAAGGCAATCCTGCTGATGCTGCCGCTGCTGGTGCTGCTGGCCGGCATGAAGGCATCGCAGTGGGACGAGTTCTCGCAATGGCTCCACAGCGCCCGCTACCTGATCCAGTACGACTTCTTTCCGCGCGAAGGGCTCCCGCCGAGCCGGGCAAGCTATCCCGCCTACCCGTACGGCCTCGCCGATCTCAACCTCATCGTCAGCCTGGTATCGCGGCAGTTCCAGGAGAACGCGACAATCCTGCTGAACACCTTCCTGATGGCGTCGTTCGGGTTGGTGCTGCTGCGCGTTGCCGAGATTGCCGGCGGACAGGGGTCACGGCCGGACGAGCGTGGCTGGGGCGCGGCCGCTTTTGCCCTGATCGCCGGCACGCTGACATTCCCGGTGCAGAAGATCCTGTTCTCCGGCTACGCGGATGCCGCCACGGCACTGCTGCTGGGCTCTGCGGCGATCTGTGGGTGGCGCATGGTCGAGGCGCTCGAACGGGGTGCGCCCGCGCGCTCCACCTCACCGGCCATCCAGTTCGGCTGGATCATGGCAGCCGTGGTGGCGCTCAAGCAGGCCAATCTCGTGCTGTTCGTCATCGTCACCATCGCCGTGCTCTTTACCGGCCTTGTAACGCAGGGAGCGCGTATCGCCGCTATCGCGCGCAATGGCGTTCTGATGATCATACCAGCGGCCGCGACCTTTGCCGTCTGGCGTGCCTATGTCGACCTCTACCTGCCCGGCGCGAACGAGTTCACCTTTCTCGACCAGTCGAAATGGGTTTTCAACCTGGCACCCGAAATCCTGGCCAAGATGGCGGAGATTGCCGCCAAGAAGGGGGTCTATTTCGGGATCATGGCGCTGGTCGTCTTCTTCGGCCTGCGCGGTCTGGTCCGCCGGAAATCGCCGTTCGACCGATTGACCCTGATCTGCGGCCTGACCTTCCTCGGTTACAACAGCTTCCTCTTCCTCGCCTATCTGACCGCCTTCGGAGAATATGAAGCCCGGAATGCCGCCTCGTTCTGGCGCTACAACATGCACCTGTTCGGGCTTGCCGCCGCGCCCGTGGCCTGGGTTGTCGGATCGTGGGCCAGCGACCGTTTCGCGGCCACTGGTCGGTCGATAGCCGCGATCGTTGCGACCGCTCTCGTGATCGCACTGCCTGTCGGCTTCGCCGAGAAGATCCGCTTCGACAGCCATCCCGTGAAGGACTACATCCGCGCCGTTGCCGGCGACCTGCACGACATGCTGCCGGACGGCGCCCGCCTGATGTCGGTCGATCCCCAGATGACCATCTTCTATGGCCTTGTTCTCAATTACGAACTCGACGGCAAGGCCGATGTCGGCGGCTACGTGCATATCCGCAACCCCTCGACGCCGGAAATGCAATACTGGGTCGACCGGTTCGATCCGGACCACATGTTCGTCCATACCGTCACCGACGATGTCGACCGTCTTGTCGGTCTTGCACTCGACCGCAAGGCATCACACCTGCTGAAGCGCACCGGCGGAGGCTGGGAGGAAATCCGGACCTGGCCCTATCCCGGCTATGACAGTCCGACGGAGTTCAAGCATTGACGGACAAAAGCCCGGTCATCGCCGCGATCATTCCCGCCTACCGGGTCGCCGCCCAGGTCGCCGGCGTCGTCGCCGCGATGCCGGCAGAGGTCTCCCACATCGTCGTCGTCGACGATTGCTGCCCGGAAAGCTCCGGCGAGGTTGTGGCGCAGATCGCCGATCCAAGGCTTCACGTGGTGCGGCACGAGAAGAACCGGGGCGTCGGCGGTGCGGTGGTGACCGGCTATCGCAAGGCGCTCGAACTCGGCGCCGACATCATGGTCAAGGTCGATGGCGACGGCCAGATGGACCCGGCCATCCTGCACAGGATCGCCGGCCCCGTGATCGACGGCCGTGCGGATTATGCAAAGGGCAACCGTTTCTCGGACTTCCGGGCCCTGCGGCAGATGCCGGCGATTCGCCTGCTCGGCAATTCGGTGCTCTCGTTCCTGCTCAAGGCCGCCAGCGGCTGCTGGTCGATGATGGACCCGACGAACGGCTACACCGCGATTCATGCCCGGACACTGGACAAGCTCGATCTCGACCGGCTGGACAACCGCTATTTCTTCGAGAGCGACCTGCTGATCCGGCTCGGGACCGCCCGGGCCGTCGTCGTCGACGTTCCGATGGAAGCGCGCTACGCCGACGAGAACTCCTCGTTGAACATTCCACGGGTGATGCTTGAATTTCCGCCGAAAATCCTGAAGGGAATGCTGCGCCGGATCCTGCTGCGATACTTTGTCTACGACTTCAACATCGCCTCGCTCTACATGCTCGTCGGCATTCCGCTTCTGCTGTTCAGTTTCATCTACGGCCTGTATGAATGGATCGATTCCAACCGTACGGGCGTGCCCCGCCCGCTCGGGACCATCATGGTCGTCATCATACCGCTGATACTCGGATTCCAGATGCTGTTGCAGGCCATCGCCATTGATGTTGCGGCGACACCGAAACCCCGTGACACCGAATGAACACCCTGACGATCCGGGACGCCGTCCCTGAAGATCTGAACGCACTGGTCGCGCTGGAAAAGCGCTGCTTCGACCTCGACCGCCTGTCGCGCCGTTCATTCCAGCATCTGCTTACACACGGACATGCCTTCATCCTCGTCGCCGAGGACGGCGATCGGGCAATGCTCGGCAATGCGGTGGTGCTGCTGCACAGATCGACACCGCTCGCCCGGCTCTATTCCATCGCGGTCGCACCGGAAGCCCGTGGCCATCGGGTCGGCGCGACGCTGCTGCAAGACCCGGAAGGCCAGGCCCTCCAACTCGCCTCGTCCTACATGCCCATCGAGGACCGGCCAGACGCACCCCCCCCCTACAGT
>JAVKCR010000425.1:0-3700 GCA_040222645.1 Rhodospirillales bacterium | reverse complement strand
CATGGGCGACACCTGCACGCGCGCCTGCGCCTTCTGCAACGTCAATACCGGCAGGCCGGCGCCGCTCGATCCGATGGAGCCCTACAATCTCGCGATGGCGACGAAGGATCTCGGCCTCAAGCATGTGGTCGTGACCTCGGTCGACCGCGACGATCTCGAGGATGGCGGCGCGGCGCATTTCGCCGAATGCATCCTGCGCATCCGCGAGGCGACGCCGGAGACCACCATCGAGGTGCTGACGCCGGACTTCCTCAACAAGCCAGGCTCGCTGCCGAAGGTCGTCGCGGCGCGGCCCGACGTCTACAACCACAACCTGGAAACCGTGCCCCGGCTCTATCACTCGATCCGGCCCGGCGCGCGCTATTTCCACAGCCTGCGCCTGCTCGACGAGGTCAAGCGCCAGGACCCGTCGATCTTCACCAAGTCCGGCCTGATGGTGGGCCTCGGCGAAAGCCGCGACGAGGTCACCCAGGTGATGGACGACCTGCGCTCGGCAGGGGTCGATTTCCTGACCATCGGCCAGTACCTGCAGCCGACCCGCAAGCATGCGCCGATCGACCGCTTCGTCACCCCCGACGAATTCGAGGATTATGCCCAGATTGCCCGCGGCAAGGGCTTCCTGATGGTGTCGTCGAGCCCGCTGACCCGGTCGTCCTACCACGCGGACAGCGACTTCGCCGAGATGCGCGCCGCCCGCGAATCCAGGCTCGCCGCCGGCGCCTGACACGGCATGCCGACACACGCCGAAAAGCGCCATCTCAGGCACAGCCCGGACCATCTGTTCGACCTCGTCGCCGATGTCGGCAAATACCCCGACTTCCTGCCCTGGTGCATCGCCGCCCGGAAGAAGAAGGAAGAGGGCGACGTCATTCTCTGGGACCTGATCATCGGCTTCAAGATGGTGCGCGAGCGCTTCACCTCGCGCGTCACCCTCGACCGGGAAAACCGGCGCATCGACGTCACCTATCTCGACGGCCCGTTCAGGTACCTGAACAACCACTGGATCTTCCTTGAGCACGAGGATGGCTGCCTGATCGACTTCTACGTCGATTTCGAGTTCCGCTCGAAGATGCTGTCGAAACTGATGGGCATGGTCTTCTCCGAGGCCGTCCAGCTGATGGTCCGCGCCTTCGAGAAGCGGGCCAACGCGCTCTACGGCACGCCGGACGGCCCGACCAAGGGGAACTGACCCCCGCTTACGCGATCGGCAGCGCCGCCGACGCCTTCACCTGCCTGAGCGCGAATGAACTCTCGATCGAGGCGACGCCCGGGATGCGTGTGAGTGTTTCCTTCAGGAAGCGTTCGTAGTCCGCGAGGTCGCGCGCGACGATGCGCAGCAGGTAGTCGCGCGGACCGGTCATCAGGTAACATTCCAGCACTTCCGGACAGGTGCGCAAGGTCGCCTCGAAGCGGTCGAGCTGTTCCTCGATCTGGTGTTCCAGCTTCACCGAGACGAAAACCGAGACCGGCAGGCCGACCGCGTTCTGGCTGACCCGCGCGGCATAGCCCTCGATCACGCCGGCATTCTCCAGCGCCCGCAGGCGGCGCAGGCACGGGCTCGGGCTGAGCCCCACCCGCTCGGAGAGTTCCTGGTTGCTCAGCCGGCCGTTTTCCTGCAGGGCGCGAACGATATTCTTGTCGATGGCATCCAGTTCCATTTGGCAGCTTCTTTCAATCAATCGGCAAAATCGGCAACAAACTTGCCAAATCAGCCGGAATATTGGCGAGAACGCGAGGAAATGCCAGCAGCTTTCTGCTATGATCTGCCAAAATAGGATGGGCTTGAGGAGATTCCTGCCATGACGCGAGACGCATCGATCGAGATTTTGCGCGACCTGCAGAAGAAGGTACTGTGGCTGTCGTCCTGGACGATCCACAACGCCAACCATGTGCGCGAGAAGGTCGACGGTCTCAAGGTCGGTGGCCACCAGGCCAGTTGCGCCTCGATGGTCTCGCTGGTGACCGCGCTCTATTTCGCCACGCTGCGGCCGCAGGACCGGGTGGCGGTGAAGCCGCATGCCAGCCCGCTGTTCCATGCCATCCAGTACCTGCTCGGCAACCAGTCGCGCGAGATGCTGGAGAATTTCCGTGGTCTCGGTGGCGCGCAATCCTATCCGAGCCGCACCAAGGACGTGGACGACGTGGATTTCTCCACCGGCTCCGTCGGTCTCGGCGTCGCCATCACCGCCTTCGCCTCCCTGGTGCAGGATTACGTGCGCGCCAAGGACTGGAGCAAGTCCTCCGAAGAGGGCCGCATGGTGGCGCTGGTCGGCGATGCGGAGATGGATGAGGGCAACATTTACGAATGCCTGCTGGAGGGCTGGAAGCACGGCCTGCGCAACACCTGGTGGATCGTCGATTACAACCGCCAGAGCCTCGACGGGGTGGTACGCGAGGGGCTCTACGACCGCATCGAGAAGACTTTCCGCACCTTCGGCTGGGACATCGTGACGCTGAAATACGGCGCCTTGCAGCAGGCGGCCTTCGCCGAGCCCGGCGGAGATGCGCTGAAGGGCTGGATCGACAGTTGCCCGAACCAGCTCTATTCGGCTCTGACCTTCCAGGGCGGCGCCGCCTGGCGCAAGCGGCTCATGGACGATCTCGGTGACCAGGGCCCGGTGACGGAGCTGATCGAGAAGCGCTCCGATGCCGAACTCTCGGAACTGATGGCCAATCTCGGCGGCCATTGCCTGCCCAGCATCCTCAACGCCTTCGCCTCCATCGATCATGACCGCCCGGTCTGCTTCATCGCCTACACGGTGAAGGGCTGGGGCCTGCCGCTGGCCGGCCACAAGGACAACCATGCCGGCCTGATGAACCCGAACCAGATGGACGTGCTGCGCACCGCCATGAATGTCCGCGAGGGTCACGAGTGGGAGCCCTTCGAGGGGCTGGAGCGCCCGGAGAAGGAGATCCGCGCCTATCTCGATGCGGTACCCTTCAATGCCAGGGGCAAGCGCCGCCATTCCTCCCCGGCAATCCCGGTCGGCGACTTCCCGGTGATCTCGGGTGCCGAGATGTCGACGCAGGAAGGCTTCGGCAAGATCATGCTGGAGATCGCCAAGTCGGATACGCCGCTGGCCCAGCGCATCGTCACCACCTCGCCCGACGTGACTGTCTCGACCAATCTCGGCGGCTGGGTCAACCGCCGCTCGCTCTATGCCCGCGAGGAGATGGCCGACATCTTCCGCGACCAGAAGGTGGCGAGCGCCCAGAAATGGGAATTCGGCCCCGGCGGCCAGCATATCGAGCTCGGCATCGCCGAGATGAACCTGTTCCTGCTGCTGGGCGCGGCGGGCCTCTCGCACTCGCTGTTCGGCGAACGGCTGCTGCCGGTCGGCACGCTCTACGACCCGTTCATCCAGCGCGGCCTCGATGCGCTGAACTATGCCTGCTACCAGGACGCCCGCTTCATGGTGGTGGCGACGCCGTCGGGCGTCACGCTGGCGCCGGAGGGCGGGGCGCACCAATCCATCGGCACACCGCTGATCGGCATGTCGCAGGATGGGCTCGCCTCCTTCGAGCCGGCCTTTGTCGACGAACTCGGCGTGATCATGGGCTGGGGCTTCGAATACATGCAGCGCCCGGGCAAGGCCGACAAGCAGGAGCAGTCATGGCTGCGCGACGAGACCGGCGGCAGCGTCTATCTCCGGCTCTCCACCCGCACGCTGGAGCAGCCGCAGCGCGAGATGACGGCGGA
>JAVKCR010000424.1:0-7672 GCA_040222645.1 Rhodospirillales bacterium | reverse complement strand
GGCGGTCGTCATGGTTGCGAAGATGCCGAGCGCGGCGATCGTGGCTGCAAGCCTTGAAATCATGATATCCTCCCGTTGAAAATGGAAACCGTTGCGGCCGGTGTTTATTGGCGAACGCCCGGATGGACGGCTCGCGAAGCGCCAACTTCGGACTTCCGGAAATCAGCATGGGAAAATATCGACAAAATCATCTTTTTGTCAAATTTCTCTATTTTTATGTCAGCGAGGCAAAAAGAACCCCCGGACTTCGGCCGGGGGTTCTCCATTCGTCAGCAATTCATCGCGGGATGGATCAACAGCCGCCGACGCATTTGCCCTCGCCGTCGAACTCCATGGTCTTGCCGGACAGCGGCACATGCGCCGCCGCCTTGACGAGGCCGAGGAAGGTCGCGGTCTTCGAACCGTCGCGGACCTTGCCGCCTTGCGTCGCCGGCTCGTTGGCATGCGACGGGATGACGGTGGCCGGCTTGATCAGCTCGTTGACCACGTAGGCCGCTTCCTTGGGACCGGTGGTGAACATGTCGCCGATATTGATGACGACAAGTTCGGCGCCGTACTGGTCGGCAACCACGGTCTTCTGTTCGGACACCACGCCGGTGTCGCCGGACAGGTAGGCAACGAGGCCGTTGGAGAAATGCAGCACGTAGCCGGTCGGCGGGCCCGCGTAACCCTGCAGACCGACCGCGTTCATCATGTCGCCGAGCGAACCGCCGATGAAGGCGGGCGAGATGCCGTTGGAATGGTTCGCCGGCACGGTGGTTATGGTGACGCCGCCGATCTTCCGCGAGGCGCCGAACCGCACCAGCACCGACTTCGCCGCATCGCCGCCGAGCGACTTCAGCTTGGCCGCGAAGAAGGCCGGCATTTCCGAGCCCGTGACGATGGTCGCGCCCTTGGCGATCGCCATGTTGACGGTACCGGTGTTCGGCGCGTCGACCACGGAAACGTCAGGCTTGCCGCATTCCCCGGCATTCACCGCCGGGATGTGGCGGTCGCCGACATGGTCGCCATGCATGTGGCTGACCAGCAGCACGTCGACCTTGCCGACGCGGGCGTCGTCCGTACCGGCGACGGTGCGTCCGGTATCGTAGAGCACAACGGTGCCGTCGGGATCCTCGAACAGCATGGCCCGGTCGAAGGCGCACAGCTCGCCGTCATGGCTGCCGAGCGGCGTCACCTTGACGTTCTGGGCGGAAGCGGTAGCGGCAAAGGCCAGCAGCGCGGTGGCGGCCAGTCCGGTCGTCAGGACAGATTTTCTCATTGAACCCTCCCTGGGTCGTTTATTGAGACGAAAACTCTACGCAGATCGAATTGGGGAGTCTCCCGCGGGCATCAACCGCGGACCGAATTATTCCGCGATGCGGAGAGAAGGGGATTTGATGACACGAATGAACACGAATGAACGGGCATGGCCGTGCGGGCGGAAACGGCAGCGCATAAAGCCGGAGCGGTGCCGGCGAGCAGGCCGGAAGAAGTTTTCTGACACAGATGAACACAGATAGACACAGATGAGCCATGCGGGCGGAACCGATGTGTGTCTCACCGCGATCTTTTCAGTGAGGCACAGCGGTTCGGATTCATTGCGCCCGGAGGGCGCGATTCCGACACTCCAGCACACGAAGCCTGGCCAATTTCCCCTCGCCCTCGCGAACGCGAGGGCCCAGGGTGGAGAGGTCGTGCTGCAGCACACTGGGTTCCCGTTTTCACGGGAACGAGGGAGTGGGGGAGGATAACGGGGCCTTACGCCCCTTCTCTCATCTGTGTCTATCTGTGTTCATTTGTGTCACCACCCTCCAGCGGCGGCGCCACCTGAACCAGCGCGCCGTTCCGGAGGGCATCTGCCGCCCGCACGGCCATGCCCGTTCATTCGTGCTCATTCGTGTCACCAATCCCTTGCTCCCCACGGCCCCGTCCCGCCACATCGCTCAGGCGGCCCCTTCCCCCGCCTGCCTGGTGCGCAGGCGGAGTTCGTCGCGGCAGCGGGCGGTCATGTAGTCGAGGAAGAGCCGGATCTTCGGGTCCTGGTATTGCCGGTGCGGGTAGAGACAGGCGAGTTGGGCCGGCACTGGCGGGGTCTCCGGGGCAACTTCCACCAGGTCGCCCGCGGCGAGATGTTCCGCAACCTCGAAGACCGGGCAATTGACGATGCCGCGGCCGTCCAGCGCCCAGGCGATCAGCACGTCGCCGTCATCGGTCTCGAACGGTCCGCCGACCTCGAAGGCGCGGGGGCCGGCGGAGGTCTGCAGCATCCAGCGGAACTCGATGGCGCCGGGATAGCGCAGCAGCAGGCAGTCATGGCGGCCGGCGACGATGTCGGCCCCGGTCGCGGGCATGCCCCGGCGCGCGACATAGTCGGGGCTGGCGCAGAGCACCCGGCGGCATTCCGCGATCTGGCGGATGCGCATGTTGGAATCTTCCGGCAGGCCAAGCAGGAAGGCCATGTCGAGCCCCTCCGCCGCCACGTCGATGCGGCGGTCGGAAAGCCGGAGCCGCACCTCGATATCCGGGTAGAGGTCCTTGAAGGCGGGGATATGCGGCGCGATGAAGCGGCGGCCCACCCCGAGCGGGGCCGCCACGAAGATCGATCCGCGCGGGTTGTTGGCGATCTCGGCGACGGCGGCCTCCGCGCGCTCGATGGTCTCGAGGATCTTCAGCGCCCCGTCATAAAACACCTTGCCATGCTCGGTCGGGTTCAGCTTGCGGGTGGTGCGGTTGAACAGGCGCACCCCGAGATGCCTCTCGAGCTCGGCGATACGGCTCGACGCCACCGCCGGCGAGACGCGCTGGTCGCGCGCCGCCGCCGACATCGAGCCGAGTTCCAGCACGCGCACGAACATGCGGACATTGGTGACATAGCTCACGAGGCCATCTCCGGGCCGCTTCCTCTTTGTATCGCCGTCATATTAACCAGGTTTTTTTGAAAGTCCTCAGCGACTTTATGTCTACTCGCGAAAATGAAAGCTGCTAATCTGGCCCGGGCTTTATCGGGAGACGGGCGGATGTTCGAGGCAACGGTCATTCTGGATTGGGCGGAATTCGCCGCGCGCTGGCTGCATGTCATCACCGCGATCGCCTGGATCGGCTCCAGCTTCTACTTCATCGCGCTCGATCTCGGCCTGCGGAAGGTCGCGGACATGCCCCCCGGCGTGCATGGCGAGGAATGGCAGGTGCATGGCGGCGGCTTCTACCATATCCGCAAGTACATGGTCGCCCCGGCGGCGCTGCCCGAGCACCTGACCTGGTTCAAGTGGGAAAGCTACTGGACCTGGATGTCGGGCTTCATCCTGCTCTGCCTCGTCTATTATATCGGCGCCGACCTGTTCCTGATCGATCCGGAAGTGCTCGACCTGCCGGTCTGGGGTGCGATCGCAATCTCGCTGGGTGTCATCGTCGGCGGCTGGTTCGGCTACGACCTGATCTGCAAGAGCAGGCTCGGCCAGAACCCGACCATGCTGATGCTGGTCCTCTATGCCATCGTCGTGGTGCTGGCCTGGGCGCTCACCCAAGTCTTTTCCGGCCGGGCGGCGCTGCTGCATCTCGGCGCGGTGACCGCGACCATCATGTCCGCCAATGTCTTCATCACCATCATCCCGAACCAGAAGATCGTCGTCGAGGATCTGAAGGCAGGGCGCCAGCCGGACCCGGAATACGGCCGCATCGCCAAGCTGCGCTCGACCCACAACAACTACCTCACCCTGCCGGTGATCTTCCTGATGCTCTCCAACCACTACCCGCTGGCCTTCGCCGGCGAGTACAACTGGATCATCGCGAGCCTGGTCTTCCTGATGGGGGTGACCATCCGGCACTACTTCAACAGCCACCATGCCCGCAAGGGCAACCCGCTCTGGACCATACCGGCGACCATCGCGCTGTTCGCCGCGATCATCGTGCTCTCGCTGCTGCCGTTCTGGATGGGAGACGAGCCGGCGGAAACGACCGAGGCGCCGATGACCCCGGCGATGCTCGAGCTGGCCGCCACCGAAGGCTTCGAGGACGTGGTGATCACGGTGCAGAGCCGCTGCGCCATGTGCCACGCGACCTGGCCCGGCTGGGACGGCATCGCCGTCGCGCCGAAGAACGTGCGGCTGGAAACGGAAGCCGATGTGCTGCGCCATGCCCGCGCCATCATGCTGCAATCGGGGATTACCCGCGCCATGCCGCCGGCCAACGTCTCCTTCATGGAACCGGCAGAGCGGAAACTGATCCGCGACTGGTACGTCCGCGCCGGCGCGCCCCTTTGAGGCGGCGTCAGCCGCCCCTCTGAAACGGTCTCTCAGCGCCAGGCGATCTCCGGCACCTTCCCGAGGCCGATGGGACCGAGATAGAAGATCTGGTCGCGGATCGCCAGCGGCACATCGATGGCGCCGCGCGGACCGGACGTCGACCGGCTGCCGAGCACCGAGAGCGCGAACTTCATCGCCCGCGCCGCCCCGGACTGGATGTAGCCGCGCTGGGCAAGGACATCGACGGTTTCCGGCAGGCCTGTGGTGCGCGCATCGAGCCTCATGCGCGGCTGCAGCGCGGCATCCACATCCACCTCTCCGGATGCGGCGACCGCCAGTTGGCCCCAGCCGGCGCGGAACGAATTGATCACCGCCTTGCCGCCGCTGTCGCGCCAGCCAGCCATGGCATGACGCACATTGTCGCCGGCCATGATGCCGGAAATGTCGGCATCCAGCCCCACCGCCTCGAAACGGGAGCCGAGCGGCGTGCCGCGCAGCTGCGGCAGGATCAGGTTGGTCACCTCGAGCCGCAATGTCTTCGGCTGCTGGTTGCCCAGCGCGGAGAGATTGTCGAGCCGGACCACCATGCGCCCGACGCGCCCGGCATCGTCGCCATCGACCATGGCGACAGCGCCTTCGATGGACAGATCGACCGCATCGACAAGGCCGCCGGCGCCGACGGTCACACGGCCGAGCATGGCCTCGGCATGGATATCCGCCTCGGTCCGCCGGTCGGGCCGCTGCAAGACCAGCCGGTGCTGCAGCGACGGTTCGACGAGGATGCGGTGCGGCGTCCAGGGCTTGGCCCAGGCCCGAACCCGGTCGGTCGACCAGCTCGTCGCGCCGACCTGTTCCTGGTTGCGTATGGACGGATTGTCGATCACCAGCATGACGAGGAGCGGGTACCCCTCGACGTGATGGCCCGAATAGGAAACCTCCATCCCCTCGGCGCGGCGCGCCTCGACCCAGGCCTGGAACCCCGCATCGGTGCGCGCGGCCAGCAAGTACCACCAGCCGCTATAGGCGGCGGCGACGAGCGCGAGCACAAGCGAGGCGATGACCAGCGAACGGCGCATGAATTCCTGCGGGATGTTTCGATATGCCTACGGTACCGTTCCGGCAAAACAAGGCAACCCACCCGAACCGAAACGTCCTGACCGCTGACCATGACCCCGCCTCCCGATTCCGAAAATCGCGACGCTTTCAAGCTGTTGCTGGCCTCCTGGGCGTTCGTGCCGATCTGGTCGACCGGCTTCATCGGCGCCCGCATGGGCACACCCTACGCCGAACCGCTGAGCTTTCTCAGCCTCCGATTCGCGGTCGCCGCCGCCGGACTGGTGCTGCTGGTGGTGCTGACCCGCTCGGCCTGGGCGTAGGACTGGCGCGCCGCCGGCCATATCTGCGTCTTCGGCCTGCTCGCCCATGGCGCCGATCTCGGCGGCGTCTTCGTCGCCATCGACCGGGGGGTGACCGCCGGGGTCGCGGCGCTGATCGTCGGGCTGCAGCCGCTGCTCACCGGTCTCATCGCGCCCCGCATGCTCGGCGAGAACGTGAGCTGGAAACAATGGGCGGGCCTGCTGGTCGGCCTCCTCGGCGTGGCGCTGGTGGTCTGGCAGAAGATGGATTTCAGCCGCGGCGACGGGTTCGGCTTCGCGCTCTGCGTGCTGGCACTGGTCTCGATCACCATCGGCACGCTCTACCAGAAACGCTTCTGTTCCGACATGCCGCTGCGCTCCGGCTCGGCGATCCAGTTCATCGCGGCCGGCGCGGCGACCGGGCTGCTGGCGCTGGTTTTCGAGGATTTCCGCATCGAATGGACCGGCGAGTTCGTCTTCGCCTTTCTCTGGCTCGTCGTGGTGCTGTCCTGGGGTGCCGTCGGGCTGTTGCTCTACATCATCCGCAACGGGGCGGCGACCAAGGTTACCAGCCTATTCTACCTGGTGCCGCCGGGCGCGGCCGTTCTCGGCTACCTGCTGTTCGGGGAGACCCTCGGCCTGCTGTCGATCCTCGGTTTCGCGCTTGCCGCGGGCGGGGTCGCGCTGGTAACCCGGAATTGACACCGGCAACAATCCGGAAATCATGAACACCGAACCCGACAAGGACGGCCCGCACTGGGTCTTCGCCTATGGATCGCTGATGTGGCGGCCGGATTTCGACTATCTCGAGGTCCGCGACGGCACGCTCCGCGGCTACCACCGCTCGCTCTGCATCTATTCCTGGGTCCATCGCGGTACGCCGGAGGTACCGGGCCTGGTCTTCGGTCTCGACCGGGGCGGCGCCTGCAAGGGCCGGGTATTCAGGGTGGACGCCGCGAAATGGCCCGATATCAAGCAGTACCTCGACGCCCGCGAGATGGTCACCGCCGTCTACGAGCCGCGCTGGCTGCGCATCGGCACCGCGGAAGGACCGCTCACCGCCTATTGCTTCACCGCCGTGCGCAGCCATGAGCAATATGCCGGCGCGCTGTCGCTCGAGGAGCAGGCGCGCTTCGTCCGTCAGGGCCGGGGCCGGAGCGGCATCAACATCGACTATGTCCGCTCGACCGTTGAGCACATGCACGAGATCGGCATCCATTCCGCCCAGCTGAAACAGTTGATGCGGATTCTCGAGGACTAGGCAATCGGCCTGCCCGTCATAGGGTCGGCATCCATGGCCGGATGAAGCGGCAACCTGAAGGGAAACCGTTGAGAGGCAACCGAGCGGGCTGCACCACCTCTCTCACCAATGCGAGGCAAGCCCTCCCTGGGGGCTGAAGGATTCTCCAGATTCTCCGGAACGCGCAAAAAACTGCGAAATCCAGGCCTCCGGCAATTGACTATCCCGGCATTCTCCCAACTTTAAAGCCGGGGCCCGGATACCGCCGGTGCCCTTCCCCCGATCATCTTCCAAGGGCCCGTCAGCGTCATGGACCAGTTCATCCTCTTTGCCTCGGCGGTGGTGCTGTCCGGTTTCCTGCTGATCCCGCTGTCGGCCCGGCTCGGGGCGCCGATATTGCTGCTGGTGCTGGTCGGCGGCATGCTGCTCGGGGAGGACGGGCCCGGCCGGGTCCAGTTCAACGACTTCGAACTCGCCTATTCCTTCGGCAGCCTGGCGCTTGCGGTGATCCTCTTCGCCGGCGGCCTCGAGACGAAGTATCGCGAGGTAGTGCCGGCCGCCATTCCATCGATCCTGCTGGCGACCGTCGGCGTCGCGCTGACGGCGGCCATCGTCGGGGTGCCGGTCGCCTTCCTGCTCGGCCTGCCCCTGGAACAGGGATTGCTGCTCGGCGCCGTGGTCGGCTCGACCGACGCCGCCGCCACCTTCCTGCTGATCCAGCAGGGCAACATCGCGCTCAAGGAACGGCTGAAGAACACGCTGGTGCTCGAATCCGGCATCAACGACCCGATGGCGATCTTCCTCACCATCGCGCTGACGATGCTGGTCGATGCGGGAGACCGGATCAGCTTCGG
>JAVKCR010000423.1:0-13338 GCA_040222645.1 Rhodospirillales bacterium | reverse complement strand
AAGGGTACCCAGGCGCAGCGCCTGATGGACAAGTTCTCCATCGTCCAGTTGTCGACCGGCGACATGCTTCGCGCGGCCGTCAGCCAGGGCACGGACCTTGGCAAGCAGGCGAAGATCATCATGGACCGGGGCGATCTGGTTTCCGACGACATCATGGTCGGGATCATTTCGCAACGCCTGGACCAGGCCGATTGCGTCAACGGTTTCATCCTCGACGGTTTCCCGCGCACGGTGGCGCAGGCGGAAGCCCTCGACAAGATGCTTGCCGAGAAGGGACTGAAGATCGACCACGTCATCTCGATCGAGGTGAACGAGGAAGAACTGTACAGCCGGATTCGCACGCGGGCCGCCGAGACGGGCGGGGCGCGTTCAGACGACAACGAGGAGACGCTTCGCAAGCGCCTCGAGGTCTATCGGGATCTTACGGCGCCGATCATTCCCTATTACAGGGAACGCGGGGCTTTGAAGACTGTGGACGGGATGGCCGACATCGACGGCGTCACGACGCAGATAATGGAAATTTTGGACTGACGCGGTCGGGTTGACAGGGCAGGGGTCGTGCGTATAATCCGCCGCCTTTTCGCCCCCGGACATCGATGGCGTCATTCGAACGGACGTCTTATGAGGAGTACGCACTTTGGCGCGCATAGCTGGCGTTAACATTCCGACCGAAAAACGGGTCGTGATCGCTCTGACCTATATCCACGGGATCGGTCGAACCAAGGCGAAGGAAATCTGCGCTTCATGCGCGGTGGACGAAGCGACGCGCGTCAACGCGCTGCGCGAAGACGAGCTCGGCCGCATCCGTGAAGTGATCGACCGCGACTACCAGGTCGAAGGCGACCTGCGCCGCGAGATCGCGATGAACATCAAGCGTCTGATGGACCTGGGCTGCTACCGCGGCCTGCGCCATCGTCGCGGCCTTCCGGTCCGCGGTCAGCGCACCCATACCAATGCGCGTACCCGCAAGGGTCCGGCGCGTCCGATCGCCGGCAAGAAGAAATAAGAGAGTATCATGGCAAAAGCAGCAGTTGCGCGTCCCCGCCGTCGCGAGCGGAAAAACATCACCTCCGGCGTCGCCCACGTGAACGCCTCCTTCAACAACACGATGATCACGATCTCGGATGCCCAGGGCAACGCGATCTCCTGGTCGTCGGCCGGTTCGCAGGGCTTCAAGGGCTCCCGCAAGTCGACCCCCTATGCGGCCCAGGTCGCGGCGGAAGACGCGGGCAAGAAGGCCATGGAACACGGCATGCAGACCCTTGAGGTCGAGGTGAAGGGTCCGGGGTCGGGGCGCGAATCGGCGCTTCGCGCGCTGCAGGCCGTCGGCTTCACGATCACCGCGATCCGCGACGTGACGCCGATTCCGCATAACGGTTGCCGGCCGCGGAAGCGCCGCCGCGTCTAAACCGTCCTGTCGTCGATAATTCCGGCGACTGTTTGCGCCGCGCGATGAGCGCGGCGATTGTTGTAAAGAAAGGTTGATCAACGTGCTTCAGAAAAACTGGCAGGAACTGATCAAGCCGAACAAGCTCGAGATCAATGCGGGCAACGATCCGGCTCTGGAAGCCGTCGTCGTCGCCGAACCGCTGGAGCGTGGATTCGGACTTACCCTCGGCAATGCGCTGCGTCGCGTGCTGCTGTCTCAGCTGCAGGGTGCGGCGGTCACCGCCATCCAGATCGACGGTGTGCTGCACGAGTTCTCCTCGATTCCCGGTGTGCGTGAAGACGTCACCGACATCGTGCTGAACGTGAAGTCGCTGGCGCTGCGCATGCATGGCGAAGGCCCCAAGCGCATCACCCTGACCGCGACCGGTCCGGGCGAGGTGAAGGCCGGTGACATCGAGACCGGACACGATATCGAGGTGATGAACCCCGACCTCGTGATCTGCACGCTCGATGACGGAGCCCGCATCTCGATGGAACTGACCGTGGAGACCGGCAAGGGCTATGTCGCCGCGGCGCAGAACCGTTCGGAAGATGCCCCGATCGGCCTGATTCCGATCGATGCCGTGTTCGGTCCGGTCCGCAAGGTGTCCTACAAGGTCGAGAACTCCCGTGTCGGCCAGGTTACCGACTATGACAAGCTGTCGCTGTCGGTGCTGACGAACGGTGCCGTGACCCCGGACGATGCGGTGGCGCTTGCAGCCCGCATCCTGCAGGACCAGTTGCAGCTCTTCGTCAATTTCGAGGACCCGAAGGCGGCGTCCGAGGAAGACAAGGGAGACGAACTGCCCTTCAACCGCAATCTGCTGCGCAAGGTCGACGAGCTCGAGCTCTCGGTCCGTTCGGCGAATTGCCTGAAGAACGACAACATCATCTATATCGGCGACCTGGTTCAGAAGACCGAGGCGGAAATGCTCCGCACCCCGAACTTCGGCCGCAAGTCGCTGAACGAGATCAAGGAAGTGCTGGCCCAGATGGGGCTCCATCTCGGAATGGAGATCCCGGAATGGCCGCCAGAAAACATCGAAGACCTGGCCAAGAAGCTCGAAGAGCCTTACTGACCGCGTGCTTTAGGAGAAAGAACCGATGCGACATCGTATCAAGGGCCGCAAGCTCAACCGGACCAGCACGCACCGTAAGGCGATGCTGAAGAATATGGCAGCGTCTCTGCTCATCCATGAGCAGATCGTCACGACCCTGCCGAAGGCGAAGGAAATGAAACGGTTTGCCGACAAGCTGATTTCGCTCGGCAAGCGTGACACCCTGCATGCCCGCCGCCAGGCTTTCGCGATCCTCCGCAGCGAGGATGCCGTCGCGAAACTGTTCAACACGCTGGCCGGCCGCTATGCCGACCGGCCGGGTGGCTATACCCGCGTGCTGAAGGCCGGCTTCCGCTACGGCGATGCCGCCCCGATGGCGGTGATCGAACTGGTCGACCGTGATCCGGAAGCCCGGGGCAAGGCCGATCGTAAACGCGTCGAAGCCGAAATGGAATCGATGGCGGCCGAGGAAGCCACGGCCTGAGTTGACGGGCAATAGCTCGGACTTACATACGGGGCGGCCAGGGTTGGCCGCCCCGTTTCCATTTCCGGATATGCGTCCGGAACCAGATCGCCGGGAGTAGTGCGAATGCCGATTGCCTCCAACCGGAACCTGTCAGCCCCAGCGATATGCGCCCTGTCACTGGCAGCGGCGCTCCTGGTGGCGTTTGCTGCCCCTGCGCTGGCGCAGGAGAAGCGAACGCCCGAATCGCGGACCGAACTCCAGCTTTCCTATGCGCCGCTTGTGAAGCGTGCCGCACCGGCCGTGGTGAATGTCTATACCCGCAAGGTGGTGACCGCCCGGCAGCGCTCGCCTTTCTTCGATGACCCGTTTTTCCGTCGCTTCTTCGGTGACGGTTTCAGCGGTGCGCCGCGCCAGCGGACGGAGAATTCGCTGGGGTCAGGCGTCATCGTCGGCGCGGACGGTACAATTGTCACCAATCATCACGTGATCGAAGGTGCGGACGAGATCCGCGTCGTGCTGTCGGATAGACGCGAATTCGATGCCAGGGTCCTGGTCGATGACGAACGGTCAGACATGGCGGTCTTGAAGGTTGAATCCGATACGCCCCTGCCGCATCTCGAACTGATGGATTCGGATGAGGTCGAGGTCGGCGACCTGGTCCTCGCCATCGGCAACCCGTTCGGCGTTGGCCAGACGGTCACCAGCGGCATCGTTTCGGCGCTTGCCCGGACCACGGTCGGCATCACCGACTTCAGCTTTTTCATCCAGACCGATGCGGCGATCAACCCCGGCAATTCCGGCGGAGCGCTCGTGGCCATGGACGGCCGGCTTGTCGGGGTCAACACGGCCATATACAGCCGTGACGGCGGATCGAGCGGCATTGGCTTCGCGGTACCCGCGAACATGGTGCGGGCGGTGATAAACAGCGCGGCCGGCGGCAAGGTCGTTCGCCCGTGGTTCGGCGCTTCCGGCCAGACCATGACGGCGGATATCGCGTCGTCGCTTGGCCTCGATGCGCCGGTCGGGGTGGTGATCAACCGGATTCACCCGAAGAGCCCGGCCGCGGCTGCCGGTCTCAAGGTCGGTGACGTGGTGCTGTCCATCGACGGCAAGCCGCTGCCGGATGTGCAGTCGCTGAAGTTCCGGCTCGGCACGCTCGCGACCGGCGGTTCGACGACACTCGACGTCCTGCGTCGCGGCGAGCGTGCCACCGTCGAAGTCGCGCTGATTGCCCCGCCGAACGAACCGGCGCCGGACCCGATCCGCGTCAAGGGCGATATCCCGCTGTCCGGTGCGATCTTCCAGAACCTCAATCCCGCCTTCAACGAGGAGAAAGGGATCGACACCATGCTCACCGGTGTCGCCGTCGTCGAAATCGCGCCCGGCAGCCCGGCTGACCGGATCGGCTTTGAACTCGGTGACCTGCTGCTGGAGGTCAATGGCCGGAAGATCGAGATGGTCGAGGACCTCAAGCGGGTACTGAACAACCGGCCGCAGGAATGGGTTCTCGCGGTCGGGCGCGGCGGCAGGGTGATCAATGTCAGGGTACGTGGGTGAGCGATCTATTTGCCGGTCCGGACACGCGGCCGCTCGCCGACCGGCTCAGACCGGCCTCCCTCGACGATGTCGTCGGCCAGGACCACCTGACAGGGCCTGACGGCGCGCTGCGGCGCATGGTCGAACGCGGTCGGATTGCCTCGATCCTGCTCTGGGGACCGCCCGGCTGCGGCAAGACCACCATCGCCTCCATGCTGGCGGACCTGACGGGCATCGAGTTCGAACCGTTGTCCGCCGTCTTCTCCGGCGTCGCCGATCTGCGCAAGGTTTTCGACCGCGCGAAGGAGCGCCGCCGGCAGGGGCGGGGCACGCTGCTGTTCGTCGACGAGATACATCGCTTCAACCGCGCGCAGCAGGACGGTTTCCTGCCCTATGTCGAGGACGGCACGGTGGTGCTGGTCGGGGCGACGACGGAGAACCCTTCCTTCGAACTCAATGCGGCGCTGCTGTCGCGCTGCCAGGTGCTGGTGCTGAACCGGCTGGATGCCACGGCACTCGATATTCTGCTGGGCCGTGCGGAAACGGTGACGGGCCGATCCCTGCCGCTGGATGCAGACGCCCGCGTTTCCCTCTGCGACATGGCGGACGGGGATGGACGCTTCCTGCTCAATCTCGCCGAGGAACTGTTCGAACTGGGCGAGGTCGACGCGCTCGGACCGGAGCGCCTGGCCAAGGTGGTGCAACGCCGCCTGCCGATCTACGACAAGTCCCGCGACGGCCACTTCAATTTGATCAGCGCCCTGCACAAGAGCCTGCGCGGGTCCGATGTCGATGCCGCGCTCTACTGGTTCGCGCGCATGCTCGATGGTGGCGAGGACCCGGTCTATATCGCCCGCAGGCTGGTGCGCTTTGCCTCGGAGGATATCGGTCTCGCCGATCCGCAGGCCATCCACCAGGCCATCGCCGGCTGGGACACCTATGAGCGGCTCGGCTCGCCGGAGGGTGAACTCGCGATCGCCCAGTCCGTGGTCTATCTTGCGACCGCGCCGAAATCGAACGCCGTCTATGTCGCCTACACGGCCGCCCGCAAGGCGGCGAAGGAAACCGGCTCGCTGTCCCCGCCGAAGCATATCCTGAACGCGCCCACGGCGCTGATGAAGGATCTCGGCTATGGCGACGGTTACGCCTACGACCACGATGCCGAGCATGGTTTCTCCGGTCAGAATTATTTTCCCGATGACATGTCTCGGGCCGAGTTCTACCGCCCCGTCGAGCGCGGGTTCGAGCGCGACATCCGCAAGCGCCTCGACTGGTGGGCGAAACGCCGGCGGGGAGAGTAGGGGAATACCCCTCGTCCTGAACTCGTTTCAGGACGAGGAGTCGCTACCCGGTGAACTCCTCCATCCATCCGCCCTGCCGCCAGTCCTCACGGACCCGTTCGACGCTGTCCGGTGACAGGTAGTCCGCGACACGGTCCGCCACGTGGCGGGTCAGGACATCGTCGCTGAGGTGTTTCGACCAGTCGCGTGTCGAGCCATGATCAGCGCCGCCGGCCGATTCGGCCAGCCAGCGCGCGCACCAGGTGACCGACCAGAGCCACATGCCGCGCCGTTCCGCGACAAGGCCCGGACGCGCGGCGTCACGCAGGCCGGGCGGCACGGCCGCGAGCCAGGCCCGGTAGAACCCGGCGGCCTCCGCGGGGGCCAGTTCGGCCCGGGTTTCGATATCCCAGGTGGTCGAGGTGTAGAGGCTGGCATGGGCGAGATCGAAGCCCGGCGCCGAGTAGCGCATCTTCTCGAGATCGACGATCACCGCCGAACCGTCCGGGCGGATGAGATAGTTGCCGGGATGCGCATCGAAGGTGATCAGGCAGAGCGCGGCCGCACCGGTTGCGGCATCGCGGCCGAGGTCCGATATCTCCTCGCGGATCAGGCGTCTCGACGCCGCCGGAACCCCGGGATGATCGAGATGTTCTGCCTGTCTCCCGACTTCCGCCAGGATGCCGGCGAGGGCGTTGCGGAAAACGCCCAGCGGGGCGCATTCCCCGGGCAGGGGCAGGGCATGGATCGCCGCCAGGCAATCGGCGATCGCCGGCAGGTCTGCGGGCAGGCGGGCAGGCCGGCCCTCGACATGCTCGACCACCAGCGCCCCGAACGGCAGAACCTCGTCCGGCTCGACGATGTCATGGACGGCAGGCGCGGCGCCCGAAGCGGCGGCGCGCCGGAAACATTCCGCCTGGAAGGCGAGATTGTCCGCTGCCGCGAACTCCATCTGGCTCTGCTTCGGCACCCGGAAAAGCAAGCCGGTCCCCGGCATCGCGACATGGTCATGCGCCAGTCCCTTGTCGGTCAGCAGGTACGGCGCGGCATTGCATCCAAATCGCTGCCGCGATATCTCCTGCAGGCGGGTCAGGGTACGGGCAAGCCTCGTCTGGCGATCCGGCAGTTCTGGAGTCATGGCGGTATGAAGTTTCACATCCTGGCTGTTGTCGCGCTCGGCGGGGCCATCGGCGCGAGCTGCCGCTATGCGGCGCACCTCGCCATCGGCTCGTTCCTGCTGTCAGGCTTTCCCGTTGCGACGCTGGTTGTCAATGTCATCGGCTCCTTCATCCTCGGCATGCTGGTCGAGGCCTTCGCGCTGTTCTGGTCACCGGGCGTCATGGTACAGAGCTTCCTCACGTTCGGCGTGCTCGGTGGGTTCACCACCTTCTCCGCGTTTTCCGTCGATGCGCTGCTGCTGCTTCACCGCGGCGAGCCGCTGGCGGCAATCGTCTATGTCTGCGCCTCGGTCGGCATGTCGCTGACCGCCGCCTGGATCGGCTTCCAGACCATAAGGATGTTTGCCTGATGTCTGTCACCTATCGCACCGTCGAGGCCGACGATGACGGCCAGCGCCTCGACCGCTGGTTCAAGAAGGCCTTCCCGACCCTCGGCTACGGCGTGCTGCAGAAGCTGATGCGGACCGGGCAGGTGCGCGTCGACGGCAAGCGGTGCAGCGCCTCCACCCGCGTGGAGACCGGTCAGCAGATCCGCATCCCGCCGCTGCCGGAACGCCCGGAAGGCGAGACCGGCAAGCCGTTCGTCGCGCGCATGTCGAAAGAGGACATCGACACTATCCGGTCGATGGTGATCCATGCCGACGATTCCCTGTATGTGCTGAACAAGCTGCCGGGCCTCGCCGTGCAGGGCGGCAGCGGCACCCATCGCCATGTCGATGGCATGCTCGATGCCCTTGCGGGCACCGACGGGGTGCGGCCGCGGCTGGTTCACCGCATCGACAAGGATACATCCGGCATCCTGGTGCTGGCGCGCAGCGCGTCGGCGGCCCGCTACATGGCCGAGCTGTTCCGCCGCGACCGGGTTCTCAAGACCTACTGGGCGCTCGTCGTCGGCATTCCCGATATTCGCCAGGGCACGATCCGCCTGCCGCTCGGCAAGGCCGGGGCGAGAGGCGGCGAGAAGGTGGTTGCCGATTACGACGACGGCAAGGATGCGGTGACGGATTACGCCATCGTCGACAACGCGGCGCGCCGCGTCTCCTGGCTCGCCATGCGCCCGCGCACCGGACGGACGCACCAGCTGCGGGTGCATGCCGTGGAGGGGCTCAACCGTCCGATCGTCGGCGACGGCAAGTATGGCGGGCCGGATGCGTTCATCACCGGGCTTTCCAACAAGCTGCACCTGCATGCGCGGCGAATCGAGTTCCAGCACCCGGAGGGCGGCGCCTTCCGCATCGACGCCGACCTGCCGAAGCACATGGCCGCATCCTGGGAGATGTTCGAGTTCGATCCGAAGCAGGCCGAAGACCCGTTCGGCGACGACGAGGAATAGGGGGCGGGAAACAGTCCCCCCGCCTGACGCGGGGCAAACAAAAAAAGGGCGGTCCGGAGACCGCCCTTTTCGCTTTTATGTTTCCCGGTATCAGCGGGAGAACATGATCACCGCACGGCGGTTGCGCGCTTCGCGCTTGCCGTCTTCGGTCGGGACTTCGTTGGCGTCCTCACCGAGGCTCTGCGGCGCGAAGTTGTCAGCGGTCAGGCCCTGGTTCTGCAGTTCCTGGATGACCGTGTAGGCGCGGTCATAGGCGATCGCCTCGTTGTAGGCGGTCGAACCGGAACGGTCCGCATAGCCCTTGACGGTCACGTCCTTGATCTTCGCTTCGGCGCCTTCCTTGGCGGCCTTGGCGACGACGGCGGCAGCGGCGTCGTTCAGCGAGCTGGAATTGTAGTCGAAGTAGATCGCGTACGGACCCGGCACCGGCGGCAGCGGCTTCTCAGCCACGGCAAGCGCCTTCTCTACTTCCTCGATACCGGCCGTGAACATCTTCTGGCAGGCTTCGATATGGTCGGGCTGGATGTTTTCTTCCTGCTCCTGCATCCAGCAATCGAAACCGGCCTGCGCCTTCGCGGCGGCGGCGGGTGCCTTCATGCCGCCGCCGGCGGTGAGGGCGGCCACCAGACGCTCGCGCGCGGCGGTGAGGATCGGGATGCGGTCGGCGGGAAGGTCTCGCTCGGCGATTTCCTGCGGGCCGACATCGGCGCCGCCGGCGACCGCGATCGCCTTCTCGTTGAAGTAGGACGTGTCGTTCCAGTCCTGCTCGTCATATTCCGCCTGGGCAAGGCCCACATACTCGGCCTGAAGGGCCTTGGCGAAATCGGAGCCATTGTTCGGCGCGTTGCGCGCCATGTTGACGTCGAGAGTGCCGCAGGCGGCAACCAGCGACATGGCGGCGCCCGCCGCGAGAATTTTAACAATATTCATCTGGAGTTCCTCCTCAAAGATGCCTCGTCTCAGTCAGAACGGCCACCGGTCACTCGTTTTCCCCGTACCGGCGGCCGGAAACCATGCTTAATTGACCCAGCAAAATTCGTAACACATTGTAACGTCTGTGGACAATGGTTTTGCCGTTTAGCGGGAATGACAGTTCCGCCATGCAAGAAACAGGATAGATCATGAACAGGCTGGCGTTGTTCGATTGTGACGGTACGCTGGTCGACAGCCAGTTCTCCATTGTCGCGTCCATGCAGCTTGCTTTCGAGAGAAACGGGTTGGCGCCGCCATCCCCGGAATCGGTGCGGAAAATCGTCGGTCTGCATCTTGGCGAGGCGATCGGCAGGCTGATCGGGGAACCGGATGCGCCGGCGATCCGTTATCTTGTCGAAAGCTACAGGGAGGCCTTCAGCGACATGCATCGCGATCCCGCCCTGCAGGAAGCCCTGTTCGAGGGCATACCCTCTGCACTCGACCGGTTCGAGTCGGCGGGGTGGCTGCTGGGTATCGCAACGGGCAAAGGCCGGCGCGGACTTGATCGGGTCCTTGGGCGTTCCGGTCTTGATGGCCGGTTCGTGACTCTCAAGACGGCTGATGACGGACCGGGAAAGCCCGATCCGGCGATCGTTCGCGCCGCGCTTGCCGAGGCCGGAGCAGATGCCGGTAGCTGCGTTGTCATTGGCGACACGAGCTATGATATGGTAATGGCTGAACGTGCCGGAACAGCGTCAATCGGGGTGTCGTGGGGATATCATCCGGTCGCCGAACTCACCCGGTCGGGAGCGCGCCACATCGCGTATTCGGCCGACGAACTGCCAGATCTGGCTGAACGTGCCCTTGGAGGCTGACTTATGCGCTTCGTGAAAATTCTCGTGGGGGTATTCGCCCTGCTCGTGATCGCCGTCATCGGCGGCGCGATCTACGTCTCGACCATCGATTTCAACCAGTACAAACCGCAGATCGAGGCGAAGGTCCTGGAACTTACCGGCCGCAAACTGACGATCGGCGGCGACCTGAACCTGCATCTTTCGCTCGACCCATCTGTGCAGGTCTCGAACGTGACGTTCGAGAACGCCAAATGGGGCTCGCGTCCGGAACTGATGAAGGTGGAGAAGTTCGAGGCGCATATCGATCTGCTGCCGCTGCTCTCGAAGCAGGCGAAGGTCGACAAGCTGGTCATCGTCGGCGCCGATATCCTGATCGAATCCGACAAGGATGGCGTGTTCAACTTCCAGTTCGGAGACGCCAAGGCGGAAGCGGCGCCGGAACCGGTGGCCGATTCCGGCGGCGGCATGGATCTCCAGCCGGTGGTGGAACTCGTGCAGATCGAGAATTCCCGGCTGGTCTATATCGACGGCAAGACCGGCGCGAGCCAGTCCATCGTCATCAAGAAGCTCGAGACCAGCGCCGACGGCGCTTCCTCGCCGCTCAAGCTGGCGCTTGCCGGTTCCTACAACGACAATGATTTCGAAGCCGACGGCACTCTCGGATCCGTTTCCACCGCGCTTGCCGGCGATCCGTACCCGGTATTGCTGAGCGCAAAGGCCGGGGGCGCCACCGTCAATATCGAGGGCCAGATCCAGCGCCCGAAGGAAGGGGCCGGGATCGACCTGAAGATATCGGTCTCCATTCCCGATACATCCACGTTGTCCAAGTTCGCCGGCGCGCCGGTGCCGAAACTCGGCCCGATCGATGTTTCCGGCCGCCTCACCGATCCGGGGCCGCAGACCTTCGCCTTCAGCGATCTGAAGGTGAAGATTGCCGAAAGCGACCTTTCCGGGTCCGTGCAAGCATCGCTCGGCCAGCCGCGGCCGTCGATAACCGTCGATCTCGGTTCGCAGAAGTTCCGGCTCGAGGATGTCACGCCGCCGTCCGATGGCGCGGCCAAGGAACCGGCGAAGTCCGGTAATCCCAACCGTGTTTTTCCGGACGACCCGCTGGCGCTCGACGGGCTGAAGGCAGCCGATGCGGACGTCAACCTGCGAATCAAGGAACTCGTCGCGCAGGGTGGATACACCCTGCACGAAACCGTCGTCCGGCTGCAGCTCGACAACGGGCGCCTGACACTGAATCCGGTATCCTCCCGGTTCGGCGGATCGGCGATCACCGCTGACATTCTCCTCGACGGCCGCACCAGCGTACCGTCCTTGCAGGCCAAGCTCGACATGAAGAACGTCGATCTCGGCCAGGCGGTGGAAGAGGCGACCGGCGCGAAGCATATCAGCGGCCTGCTCGATATTTCCGCTTCCGTGTCCGGTGCCGGCAAGTCCGTTGCCGGGATCATGGGCAGCCTCAACGGCCGCACCCTGGTCAGCATGGGCGAGGGACGGATCAACAACGACTACCTGCCGTTCCTGACCGCGAACGTGTTTTCAGCCGTGATGCGGTGGGTCGACAAGTCCGACCAGCTGCAGGTGAATTGCATGATCTCGCGCTTCGATATCGAGAACGGGGTGGCGGTGTCCCGGGCGCTGGTGTTCGACACCGCGGGTCTCGGCGTCATCGGGTCGGGCGATATCAAGCTCGGCGACGAGATTCTCGACCTGCGCGTCTCGTCCGCCTCGAAGAACACCTCCGTGGCGAGCCTCGCCTCGCTGGTCGACGTCCAGGTCAACGGCACGCTGGCGAAGCCGGGCTGGGCCGTCCTTCCGAGCCCGCTGAACGCTCTGCTCGGCAAGGGGCAACCCGACCAGGACAACGACTGCTACCGGAAGTTCAAGGCCAGCACCAAGGGGCTGCTGTCGACGCTTACGCCGGATGTCGGCGGCGCGGTGAAAGGGGCGACAGACGCACTCAAGGGTGTGACTGAAGGCCTGACCGGCTCGGGCTCGGGAACCACGGGATCGGGCGGCTCCGGAGCCGCCGGCGACGGGGTCAAGGACGCCGTCGAAGGGGTCGGCAACAAGCTGAAGGGCCTGTTCGGCAACTGATCTTGAAGCGCTTCTACAAGAACGTGGCCGTCGTCGCAGGCGACGGCGGCCACCGCATTGAACTGGACGGCCGACCGGTTCGCACCCCCGGGAAACGGTTGCTTGAGGTCTCGTCGGCACCGCTTGCCGACGCGATCGCGGGTGAATGGCGGGAACAGGGGGACGATATCGATCCCGCCTCGATGGGATTGATGCAGCTCGCGGCCACCGCGATCGACCGGATCGCCGACGAACGGGAATCGATCGCCGCCCAGATTGCCGGTTATGGCTGCACCGACCTGCTGTGCTACCGGGCGGAATTCCCGGAAGATCTTGCCGAGATCCAGGCATCTTCCTGGCAGCCTCTGCTCGACTGGCTGGAAGGAGAGATCGGTGCACGGTTGATTCCGACAATCGGTATCTCAGCCATCGACCAGCCGGAAGCGTCGATCGAGGCCATACGGGGGGCGGTCGACGAGCATGACGATTTCGAGCTCGCCGTGCTCAGCGTGCTGACGCCGCTCGGCGGCTCGGTGGTCACCGGCCTTGCGGTTACCCGCGGTCAAATTGACTCAGCCACGGCTTTCGAGGTGACGCAGGTCGACGAAACTTACCAGATCGGCAAATGGGGTCTGGATTCCGAAGCCGAGATCCGGCGGGAAAATATCCGCCGGGAAATGCTTGCCGCCGAAAGGTTCCTTAAGCTCTACCGTGCAGGCTGACGTTTGCCGCCGGTGATCAGGTAGATCCCGAGAAACACCGCGATCACTGCAACACCGTGATAGGTCTTGGGCAGTTCGTGCAGCACGATCAGGGCGCCGGCGCTGGAGAAGACCGGGAACAGGTAGAAGAAGGCCCCGGCGACATTGGCGCCGACCATGCCGACCGCCGCGTTCCACATGAAGTAGCAGGCCAGCGAGGCGAAGACCGCAACATAGATCACCGCGCCGGCCGTTTTCAGATCGAAGATCATCGGCGATCCGCTGGCCGTTTCCCACAGATAGACGGGCAGCAGCAGCAGGCTGCCGGTCCAGAAGGTCGAGAGCACGAAGGCATGCGGCGAAATGCCCTTCGGCTTGATCCGGAGCAGGGATGAATAGATCGCCCATGCCGCGGCCGCGGCAAGCGCCATCAGGTCACCCGAATTGAAATGGAACTCCAGCAGCCGGGCCGGTTCGCCGCGGGTGATAAGAATGGCGACCCCGACGAGC
>JAVKCR010000422.1:0-10749 GCA_040222645.1 Rhodospirillales bacterium | reverse complement strand
TCCGGAGGCAGGCGGCGGCGATAGCTGAACCGGATACAGACGGAATCGCGATGGCTGCCACGGTGGCTCCGACCATCCATTTGCGCAAGCTGCTGCTTTTCGCTGTCAAGTCACTGACCCCTGATTTCCCTTCGAATCAGGCGAGAATATGACATTGCCGGCTTATCCGGGCAACCGTTTCCCTGCAACATTTCTCAGAAAGCGGCGGCCTGGCCGTCGGATCGCGGGTCTGCGGCGCTTTCGATCAATCCGTCCGGGTGACGCACCAGCGCACCGGCATGCCCCATGACTTCGTCGAACGGACCGACCATGTCGATATCGTGGCCGGTCTCGCGCAGCCGCTCGATGACCTCCGGATCGAAACGGTTCTCCATGCGCAGGTTGGTGACCGAACTGCCCCAGGTCCGGCCGAGCAGCCAGCGCGGCGCGGTGATCGCCCGCTGCAGTTCCTGGCCGTAGAGCACGTGGCGGGCGAACACCATCGCCTGGGTCTGCGGCTGGCCTTCGCCGCCCATGGTGCCGTAGGACATGATCCGGCCATCGGCGAGGCGCGCCATCGCCGGCTGGATGGTATGAAAGGGCCGGCGGAAGGGCTGCAGGCAGTTGTGGTGCGCCGGGTCGAGCGAGAAACTGGTGCCCCGGTTCTGCAGGGTGATGCCGCTTTCCGGCAGGATGACGCCCGAGCCGAATTCCCAATAGACGCTCTGGATCATGGAAACCGCGTTGCCCTGCGCGTCGATCGCGCCGAGCCAGACGGTGTCGCCGGCTCCCGTCGCATCCGGCCAGGGGGCTGCGGCGGCACGGTCGATCGTCGCCGCCATGGCGTCGAGTTTCATGGCGTCGAGGAACTTTTCCGGGGCGACGGTCATGTAGACCGGGTCGGTGACATAGCGGTCGCGAACCCGGAAGGCGCTCTTGGTCGATTCGACCAGTCCGTGGATGAAGTCGAAGCCCTCGGCCTCCGTCACGCCGAGCCGCTCGAAAATCCCGAGCAGCATCAGCGAGGCGAGGCCCTGCGTCGGCGGTGGCATGTTGAAGATGCGATGCCCTCCAACCGTGAGGCCGAGCGGCGAGACGTCGAGCGCGCGGTGACGTTCGAGATCGCCGAGCGCCAGCGGGCTGCCGACACGTTCGATGTCAGCGGCCATGGAGCGTGCGAGGTCGCCGCGGTAGAAATCGTCGAAGCCGGCCGAAGCAAGCCGGTCGAGCGCTGTGGCGATACGGGGCTGGTGCAGCCGCTCGCCGGTTCGCACGGTGGTGTCGCCGTGGGTATAGACGTCCGTGAAGCCGGGTGCGTCTTTCAGTTCGTCGAACTTTCCGGCGGCGTTGTTCGCCAGCGTGTTGGTGACCGCGACGCCGTCGCGGGCGAAGAAGGCGGCATCCTCCAGCAACCGGGAAACCGGCAGTTTGCCGCCAAGCCGGCGGCGGCTGAATGCCTCGGCGCCCTGCCAGCCGGAAACCGCGCCCGGCACGGTGAGCGCCGCCAGCGGCCCGCGTGACGGGATCGCGTCGCAGCCGAGTTCCCGGTAGAAATCGATGTTGGCTTTCGCCGCCGCCGCCCCGCAGGCGTCGATGCCGACCGGGTCCTCGCCGGCCGGTGCGATGAGCCAGAAATTGTCGCCGCCGAGATTGTTCATATGCGGATAGACGACCGAGATCGCCGCGGCGGCGGCGATCATCGCCTCGACCGCGTTGCCCCCGTCTTCCAGCACCCGCAGGCCCGCCCGAGCGGCAAGATGGTGTGGCGCCACCACGGCGCCGCGCCAGGATCGCACGGTTTCCAGCATCTATCGTCTGTCCTCAAATACCTTCCCGGCGGTCGAGGTTAGCCGCATCGCACCGACCGGCAAGCCCTTCCATAGCAGGCTCTTGCAATGATCGGGGAATCGGTGGCAAGAACGGTTCCGGATCACGAAAAAGAGTCTCGAGGACATGTCCAGCGACGCCTTCCGCCTGAACCGGCTGGTTGAAAGCCTGCCTGCCGCCGTGCCGTTCGTCGGACCGGAAACCCTGGAACGCAACAACGGCCGGGAATTCCGGGTCCGTCTCGGTGCGAACGAGAGTGCCTTCGGCGTCTCCCCGAAGGCGGCCGACGCCATGGCCGCCGAGATCGGCCGGGCGAGCTGGTATGCCGATCCGGAGAATTTCGATCTCCGCGAGGCGCTGGCCGCGGAACTCGGCGTCGCGATGGAGGAAATCTCGATCGGCGCCGGCATCGACTGCCTGCTCGGCTGCATCGTCCGGATGACGGTGGAGGCGGGCGATCCCGTGGTCACATCGCTCGGCGCCTATCCCACCTTCAACTATCACGTGGCGGGATACGGTGCAACGCTGGTCACCGTACCCTACCGCGATGACCGGGAAGATCCCGACGCGCTTGCCGCGAAGGTGCGCGAGACCGGAGCGAAGCTGGTCTATCTCGCCAATCCGGACAATCCGATGGGCACCTGGCATGACGCGGCCCGGATACAGGCTTTCATCGATGCGCTGCCGGCGACGACCCTGCTGGTGCTCGACGAGGCCTATATCGAGTTCGCGCCCGACGGCATCGCGCCGGCCATCGACACCGCGCGTCCGAACCTGCTGCGCATGCGCACCTTCTCCAAGGCGCACGGCATGGCCGGCGGGCGCGTGGGCTACGCCATCGGCCACCGGGCCCTGGTCACCGGCATCAACAAGGTCCGCAATCATTTCGAGATGAACCGCCTCTCCCAGGTCGGCGCGCTCGCCTCGCTGCAGGACAGGGACTTCATTCTCCAGGTCACCGCTGCCGTGGAGGAAGGTCGGCAGGAGTATTACCGACTTGCCGCCAGCCACGGCCTGACCGCACTTCCCTCGGCCACCAATTTCGTCGCCATCGATGTCGGGGGCGGCGACAGGGCGCGGGCGATCCTCGCCGCCCTGCAGCAGAAGGGCGTGTTCATCCGCATGCCGGGCGTCGCCCCGCTCGACCGCTGCATCCGGGTCAGCGTCGGCCGGCCGGAGGAACGCGCCATCTTCGCTGAGGCCTTCGCCGAGGTGCTGGCGGAACTGCCGGCCAGATGACCCACTGGTCGGCACTCTGGGACGAGGCGGAAGCGCGGGAGAAG
This sequence comes from Rhodospirillales bacterium, assembly GCA_040222645.1. Lineage (GTDB taxonomy): Bacteria > Pseudomonadota > Alphaproteobacteria > Rhodospirillales > HT1-32 > HT1-32. Next base: position 7,660 of record JAVKCR010000422.1, on the reverse strand, counting down.
GCCCTGGCCTTCGACCCGAAACGGCTTGATCCGGACTATCTCGACAATCCCTATCCCTGGTACCACGCGCTGCGCGACTTCGACCCGGTGCATCGCTGCCCGGACGGAAGCTGGTTCCTGACCCGCCATGCGGACGTCTCCGGCATCTACCGCGACCGGCGGATGAGTTCCGACAAGACCCGCGAGTTCGCGCCGAAGTTCGGCGATGGTCCGCTCTATACCCACCATACCACCAGCCTCGTCTTCAACGATCCGCCGCGCCACACCAGGGTGCGCAAGCTGATCCAGGACGCCTTCACGCCGCGGGCGCTGGCGGCCTTGCAGCCGCGCATCGAGGCGCTGGTCGACGGTCTGCTCGACAGGGCGGAGGAGGCTGGCTCCATGGACCTTGTCGAGGATTTCGCCTTCGCGCTGCCGGTCGAGGTGATCAGCGACATTCTCGGCGTGCCGCGCGCCGACCGCGCGCCGCTCCGGGATTATTCGCTGAAGATTCTCGGGGCGCTGGAGCCGGTGATCAGCGATGCCCAGCTGGCCGCCGGAAATGATGCGGTCGCCGAGTTCGGCGGCTATCTCGACGGTCTGATCCGCCATCGCCGGGCGAATCCCTCCGACGACGAGACGGACATCCTCAACGCCATGGTGCATGGCGAGGTGGACGGCGAACGGCTGTCCCACGAGGAACTCGTGCAGAACTGCATCTTCCTGCTCAATGCCGGGCACGAGACGACGACCAATCTTGTCGGCAACGGCGTCGCGGCGCTGCTCGACAATCCGGCGGAGCTGCAGGATCTGCGGGCGAATCCGGAGCTGATCCGTTCCGCTATCGAGGAGTTCCTGCGTTTCGAAAGCTCGAACCAGCTCGGCAACCGCCGCGTCACGGAAGCGGTCGAGATCGGCGGCGTCGAGATGGCGGAGGGAGACTACATCCATCTCTGCATCGGCGGCGCCAACCGCGATCCGGAAGCCTTTCCCGAACCCGACCGGCTCGATATCCGCCGCCAGCCGAACCGGCATCTCGCCTTCGGCGGCGGCATCCATATCTGCATCGGCAACACGCTGGCACGCATGGAAGGGGCGGTCGCGGTCGGCAGGCTGGTCAGCCGCTTCCCCGGATTGCGCCGCGACGGCGATTTCGAGCGCGGCAACCGGGCGCGGTTCCGCGGCTTCCGGCGTTATCCCGTGAGCTGGTAGGAGGCGTTTCTCAGATCGTTCGGACGAGGATGACGGCGACCGCGATCATCTGCACGAGATTGATGATCACGCTGAGACGGTGCAATGTCTTGAAGCGACCGGCGGCCGCCACGTCGCCTTCCTGTTCCCTGTCGCGCAGGCGGTTGATGTGGGGCATCAGGACCTGGCGGGCGACCCAGAACAGCAGCGCCACCCCGGACATCGCCACCGCGTCGATCTCGTCGACGAAGGACAGCACGATGGTGGCAAGCGCGCTCAGCACACCCATGTAGAGGTAGTAGGCGGGGAACATCTTGCGGATCAGGCCGCCCGCAACCGGCGCTTCAAGGGCGGTGAAGATCACCGGCGCGGCAACGAAGGCGAAGAACAGCATTCCGCCGAGGATCGCCGCCTCCAGCAGGATGGCCAGGGTGTGTAATGTCATCCAGTCGAGCATGATGCCCCGAGGATGGGGCGCGGACGGGCGCTCTGCAAGGGCAATGCGGCGACCAACCGCCTGCCGTATTGTGGAAAACACATCCACAAAATTGCCTGACGGTTTGCCGTGCCTGCAGGGGTCCTCTTATTTACACTCCACAGGCGTCGGCGCGGGAACGCGCTGTCCGACAGGGATGAGACGAAAGAACAACTGAAGAAGGCTTGAGAGCGATGTCCGAACGTATAACCGTGCACGGAATCCAGGTTGCCCGCGAACTGCATGACTTCGCCGTCAATGAAGTGCTCCCGGGTACCGGCGTCAGCGCCGACGATTTCTGGGCCGGCCTCGCCGACATGATCGCCGATTTCGCGCCCCGCAACCGGGAGCTGCTGAAGAAGCGCGATGCGCTGCAGGCCGAGATCGACAGCTGGCATCTCGCCCGCAAGTCGCAGGACTGGGATGCCGCCGCCTATAAGCGCTTCCTCGAGGAGATCGGCTATCTCGTACCGGAAGGCGACGATGTCACCATCGAGACGGAGAATGTCGACGAGGAAATCGCCGTCATGGCCGGGCCGCAGCTCGTCGTGCCTGTCACCAACGCCCGCTTCGCGCTGAACGCGGCGAACGCGCGCTGGGGCAGCCTGTTCGATGCGCTCTACGGCACCGACGTGATCGGCGAGGAAGACGGCAAGGGCAAGTCCGGCGGCTACAACCCTGCCCGTGGCCAGGCGGTGATCGATTATGCCACCGGCTTTCTCGACAAGTCGCTGCCGCTGGCCGACGCCAGCCACGGCAGCGTGAAGAAGTATGCCGTCAAGGCCGGCCGGCTGGTCGCCACCCTGAAGGACGGCACCGGCACCGGGCTTGCCGACCGCGGCCAGTTCGCCGGCTATCTCGGCAGTGCAGAGGAACCGACCTCCATATTGCTGGTCAATAACGGCCTGCATGTGGAAATCCAGGTCGACCGCAGCCACCCGATCGGCGCCGTCCATCCGGCGGGCGTGAAGGACGTGGTGCTCGAAGCCGCCGTCTCGACCATCCAGGATTGCGAGGATTCAGTCGCCTGCGTCGACGCCGCCGACAAGGTCGGGGCCTACCGCAACTGGCTCGGACTGATGCGCGGCGACCTCGAAGACACCTTCGAGAAGGGTGGCAAGTCGATGACCCGCCGCCTGAACGAGGACCGCAGCTTTACCGCCCCGGACGGTTCCTCCACCGTGACGCTGCACGGCCGTTCGCTGCTGCTGGTGCGCAATGTCGGTCATCTCATGACCTCCGACGCGGTGCTCGATGCCGACGGCAAGGAGATCCCGGAAGGCTTCCTCGACGGGCTGTTCACCAGCGCCTGCGCCCTGCACGACCTGAAGGGCCTCGGCAAGCTGCGCAACAGCCGCGCCGGCAGCGTCTATATCGTGAAGCCGAAGATGCACGGGCCGGAGGAAGTCGCCTTCGCCAGCGAGCTGTTCGGCCGGATCGAGGATATCCTCGGGCTGATGAACAGCACGCTGAAGATCGGCATCATGGACGAGGAACGCCGCACCACGGTGAACCTCAAGGAATGCATCCGTGTCGCGCGCAAGCGGGTGGTATTCATCAATACAGGCTTCCTCGACCGTACCGGCGACGAGATCCACACCTCGATGGAAGCCGGCCCCATGGTTCGCAAGGACGCCATGAAGGCGCAGGCATGGATCAAGGCCTACGAGGACTGGAACGTCGATATCGGCCTAGCCGCCGGCTTCCGCGGCCGCGCCCAGATCGGCAAGGGCATGTGGGCGATGCCGGACGAGATGAAGCAGATGGTCGAAGCGAAGAAGGGCCACCCGCTGGCCGGCGCCAATACCGCCTGGGTGCCGTCACCGACCGCCGCGACCCTGCACGCCATGCATTACCACGAGATCAATGTCGCCGATCGCCAGGAAGAGATTGCGAAGCGCGAGCGCGCCAGCCTCGACGACATCCTGACCGTGCCGCTGCTCGGCGGCGAGAATCTCTCGTCGGACGAGATCAAGAAGGAACTGGAAAACAACGCGCAGGGCATTCTCGGCTACGTCGTGCGCTGGGTCGACCAGGGCATCGGCTGCTCCAAGGTGCCGGATATCCGCGATGTCGGCCTGATGGAAGACCGCGCGACGCTGCGCATCTCCAGCCAGTATCTCGCGAACTGGATTCATCACGGCATCTGCACCGAGGGCGAGGTGATGGAAACCATGGAGCGCATGGCGGCGGTGGTCGACCGGCAGAACGAGGGCGATCCGAATTACCGCAAGATGGCGCCGGATTTCGAGAGCAGCATCGCCTTCCAGGCGGCCTGCGACCTTGTCTTCAAGGGCCGTCACCAGCCGAGCGGCTATACCGAACCGATCCTGCATGCGCGGCGCCGCGAGGTGAAGGCGCAGGGCTGAGACGGCATTTCCGGTTTCCCGTCACCGGTCTGACGGCCGGGGCGGGGGCGGCAGTCCGATCTCCGTCAGACCACGGCCAGCGCGCGGGAGAGTTCCTCGCCGGTATGGCGGTAGTGGCTGAGCAGCAGTTCGACAGCCTTGTCGGCGTCGCGGGCGATGGCGGCATTGAAGATGCCCTCATGCTCGTCGGAAACGCTGCGCCCGGTGCTGGCCGGGCCGGTGCGGGTCTGCCCGGCGATATTGCGGTAGCGGATGTTGAAATCGTAGAGCCGCTCGCAGAAGGCGAGCAGCAGCGACGAGCCGCAGGCCGAGATCAGCGACAGGTGGAAATGCTTGTGGGCGGCTTCCCAGTCGGCGTTCTCGCTGGCCGGGGCATTGGGCGTGCGGGGCGTGCGCTTCAGCCGGTGGTGGGCGAGCACGATGCTCTCCTCCCAGGCCTGGTCACCCTGCGCCAGCGATTCCCGGATGGCCTTCTCCTCGACCCAGCACCGGGTTTTCAGCAGTTCGTCGAAACCGGCGGCTGAGACGCCGGCCACGCGAAAGCCGCGCTGGTCGAGCCGTTCCACCAGCCCTTCCGAGGTCAGCAGGCTGAGCGCTTCGCGGAGCGGGCTGGCGCCGGCGCCGTACATGTCGCGCAGCGCCTCGATCTTGAGTTTCAGGCCGGGCGCCAGGCTGCCGTTGAGAATGTCGTGGCGCACATGGTCGCAAACCTGGGAGGTGACGCTGCCGCCGGAGGTGAGATAGAGAACGTTACCGTCGCTCCGGCTTTCCCCGCTCATGATGATTCCCTGTCCGCAAGAATGAAGTCGAAGTCGACAATATAGAACGGGTCGGTGAGCGCATCACGCGCGACGATGTCTCCCGGCGCCTCGTCGCGATTGTCGCAACGGCGGTAATGCATGATCAGGTCCTCGCGCACCCCGAAGACCGCATCCTCGTCGAGATAGGGGTCATCGTCCGGGAAGACCTCGGTGACCAGCGTGCGGTGCCCGTCGGCGGCGATGATGAAATGCAGATGCGAGGGGCGCCAGGCATGCCGGCCGGTGCCCCTCAGCAATTCACCGGCCGGGCCGTCGTCGGGCACCGTGTAGGGTGCCGGCCGGACCGTGGTGAAAGCGTAGCGCCCGTCGGCGCCGGTGCGCATGCGGGCGCGGAAATTGTAATATTCCTGGCCCGGATCCTGGTTGGAATAAAGACCGTTGTCGGCGGTCTGCCAGATGTCGATCACCGCGCCGGCGAGCGGGTTGCCGGCCTTGTCGAGCACGCGGCCCTGCACGATCACGCTGTCGCCCGGATTGTCCTTTTTCAGGTCGCCGCCGACCGGCAGTTCCGGCGCGTCGAGAATGTGGAAGGGCCCGAGCACGCTGGAGTTGGTCGCATCCCCAGGGGAATTCACCATGTCGACCAGCGAGGAGATGCCGAGCACGTCGGAGAACAGCACGAACTCGTTGCGTTCCGGGTTGCTGATCTCGCCGGCGGCGGTCAGCAGCTCGATGCCCTTGCGCCACTCGTCATGGGTCAGCCCGGTCTCCCGGACAAAGCCGTGGAGGTGATGCGCGAGGCGCTCCAGCAGGAACTTGAGCCGGGGATCGGTATCGGGGCTGCAATATCCGAGGAAGGTCTCGGTCAGGTTTTCGGACGTGACATTGCGCATGACGGTCTCCGCTAGTTCAGAAGGTAGGTGGACAGCCCGGTCTGCCAGATCAGCAGGATGAGGACGCAAAGCATGACGGCGGCGAAGGGCAGGGCGCCCATGAAGACGTCCTTCAGCGATATCCGGTCGTCGTTCAGGGTGGCCTTGATGACGAAGCAGGAGATGCCGAGCGGCGGCGTCAGCAGCCCGATCTCGGCGCCGATGACGGTGATGATGCCGAACCAGACCAGGCTGAGACCCATCGGCTCCACGATGTCGATGAACAGCGGCACGACGATCAGGATCACCGAGGCGGTGTCGAGCAGGGTGCCGAGGAACAGCATCAGCAGCACGTAGACGACCATCACCCAGAAGAACTCGAGCTGGTTGCCGACGAGGAATTCGTGCAGCTGGTTGGGCAGGTCGACATAGCCGAGCATGCGGCTGTAGAACGAGGCGGCGGTGATCAGGAACAGGATGCTGGCGGTGATATGGCCGGTTTCCAGCAGCGACTGCCAGAACGCCCCCCAGGTCATGCTGCGCCGGAATCGCGCGATGACCAGGGCCGCGAGGGAGCCTGCCGCACCCGCCTCGACCGGCGTCAGCCAGCCGGTATAGATGCCGCCGAGAACGATGACGATCAGCGACGCCACCGGCAGGGTGCAGGCAAGGATGTCGCGGGCGCTAAGCTGTTCGCGGGTGTCCGGGTCTGGCGTCGTGCCGCCGATGAAGCCCGGCGTCAGCCAGCCCATGGCGGCGATGGCGCCGATATAGGCCACCGTCAGCAGCAGGCCGGGAATGATGCCGGCGATGAACATGTCGCCCACCGATACCTCGGCGACGAAGGCGTAGATGATCAGCATCGCGCTCGGCGGGATGATCATGCCGAGCACCGAGGAGCCGGCGACCACGCCGACCGCGAAGCGCTTGTTGTAGCCGAGGCGCAGCATCTCCGGCACCGCTACCCGGGTAAAGACCGAGGCGGACGCGATGGAGGACCCGGTCACCGCGGCGAACAGGGCATTGGCGCCGACGGTCGCCATGCCGACCCCGCCGCGGACCCGCTGGAACAGGTGGTTCATCACCCGGTAGACATCCGTGCCGAGCCCGGCCCGAGAGACGATCAGTCCCATGAAGGTGAACAGCGGTATGGTCGCGAACTCGTACTCGGTGACGCTGTCGCCGATGGCCTGGCGCAGGAAATTGACGGCGAGGATCGGCCGTTCGCTGACCAGCCAGAGGGTCACGAAGGAAACCCCCGCCAGCGCCACCGGGATATAGACGCCGAGATAGATCAGGACGACGATCGCGAGGACCGACAGGAAGCCGATATCAACGGGATCCATGGTTCGCTCCCGCCGGCTTGCCGCCGAGCATGACCTTGAAGAAATAGAGGATGGCGCAGAGCCCGGCGCTGGCCGCGATGGTCAGCCGGACCGGCCACCAGGGCGCGGTGAACACGCCCGGCGTGCCGAAATAGTCGCAGCGCGCGGTGGCCGCCTTGAGATCGGCGATCAGGTCGCCGGTCGGCGCCGGTCCGAAATCCGGCTTCTGGAGATAGGAGCAGGATTCGAAGGTTTCGACGAATTCCGGCCAGGCGGCATAGGCGACGATGGCCATGAAGATGCAGGCCAGCAGGTCGATGGCGCGGCGGAGAACCTGCGCCGCGCGCGGTGATCGCATGTCGAGCATCAGCAGGAAGCCGTCGGAGCGGGTCAGCCGGTTGACCCGCACCACGTCGGGCAATTGCAGGAAGACGATCAGCGCCATCGCGAAGATGACCAGTTCCACCGCGCCGTGGAACGGTGCATGGAACACGCCGCGGGCGATGACGTCGGTATTCATCACGACGACCAGCCCGAGCACGGTGAGCGTGCCGACGGCGTTCGCCGCGATGGCGACCCGGTCGAACAGGGAAGACAGCAGGCGGACAAGCCGCAGCGGAAGTGACGTCTCCGTCATAGCGGCTTGTCCCACCCGTGTCCGGTCATCGTCGGCCGGCCTGTCAGTTCG
>JAVKCR010000421.1:0-2279 GCA_040222645.1 Rhodospirillales bacterium | reverse complement strand
GTCGCCGGCCGGCAGGGGCTCCGGTTCGAAGACGTCGAGACAGGCGCCGGCGCTCCGCTTTTCCGTCAACGCCCGGAGCAGCGCCGCGTGGTCGATGATCGCGCCGCGGCCGACATTCACGACGACCGCCCCCGGCGTCATCAGCGCGAACTCCGCGTCGCTGATGAGATGTTCCGTGGCCGCGGCCAGCGGCAGCGAACAGACGATGAAATCGGCTTTCGGCAGCCAGGCCCGCATGTCGCCGAGCGGCAGGATCTCGTCCGCCTGTCCGTCTCCCGTGCCGGAGCTGTTGAACGCGATGACATGCATGTCGAAGGCCTTTGCCTTGCGAACCACCTCCAGCCCGATCGACCCGTAGCCGAGCGACAGCATGGTCAGCCCCTCGAGCGAGGATATCTGAGATCTCAGGTCCTGCCGGGCCCAGTGGCGGGCTGCCTTGTAGCGCTCCATCTGCGGCAGCGCGTGGATCATGCCCAGCATCAGGGCGATGGCATGTTCAGCAACCGTCGAGCCCTTCAGCCCGGCGGCGTTGGTGAACAGCAGGTTCGCCGGCACCCCACCCTCGTTGAACTTGTCGATACCGATCGAGGTGGTCTGCATCCAGCGCAGTTTCGGCGCGCCCTCCTGCACCGCGCGCGCAACAGCGCCGGGATAAAACGGCCCGGCAATTGCAAAGACATCCGCATCGGCGAGTTCCGTGACCGCCTCTTCCGCTGTCGTCGCCCGGACGAAGCGCACATCCGGGAAGCGGGGTTCGAGAGCGGCGAGTGCCTCTCCCTCCCACTGGAGATAATGGACGAACTTCATGCGGCGCTATCCCTCGAACTTCTCTTTCAGCAGCTTGTCGAGATTGGCCTTCCCCTCGAAACCGAGTCCGGGAATCTGCGGCAGGCCGACCATGCCGTCCTCCACCTTCAGACCGTCGGTGAAACCGCCGACCGGCTGGTGGGTATAGGGATAGTTCTCGGTGCCGCCGAGGCCGAGCCCGGCGGTGATATGCAGCGACAGGAGATGGCCGCCATGCGGATAGAGGCTCCGGCGCGACCAGCCGAACTCCTCCATCACCGAAATGGTGCGGATATATTCGCAGATACCGTAGCTGAGCGCGCAATCGAACTGGAGATAGTCCCGGTCCGGGCGCATGCCGCCATAGCGCAGCAGGTTCCTCGCATCCCAGCTCGACAGCAGGCATTCCCCGGTCGCCAGCGCCCCCTCGTAGGAGGCCGCGATTTCCGCCTGCAGGTGGTAATCGAGGGGATATCCCGGCTCCTCGAACCAGCGCAGGCCGTAATCCCGGAACACCCCTCCGGCGGCAAGCGCTTCCTCGAGGCTGTAATTGCCGTTCGCATCGACCGCCAGCTGGCCGGCCGGGAGCCGTTCCAGGATGGCGTCGATGCGGCGACGGTCCTCGTCGAGCGGGGCGCCGGCGATCTTCATCTTGACCACCGTGAACCCGTCGTCGAGATAGCGCCCGACCTCGTCCTGCAGTTCGGTGTGGCTCTTGCCGTAATAGCAGCCGCCGACATAGACCGGCACCCGGTCGGGCAACTCGCCCTTCCAGTAGTTCCGGGCGAGGAAGGCGTAGAGCGGCAGGCCGGCGATCTTGGCCGCGGCATCCCAGATCGCCATGTCGAGCGTGGCGACCGCGATCGCCCGGTCGCCATGCCCGCCCGGCTTCTCGTTCCGCATCATGCAGGCCCAGGCCTTGAACGGATCCAGGTTCTCGCCGGTCTCGTCGTGAAGCTCTTCCGGCTTCGCCGCCAACAGGCGTGGAATCAGCCGCTCGCGGCAGATGGCGTTCTGGCTGTAGCGGCCGGTTCCGCTGAAGCCGTAGCCGACAACCGGCTTTCCGTTGCGGATGACATCGGTGACCACGGCGACGAAACCCGTGGTCATGCCGCTGAAATCCATGACCGCGTTGGAGCGCTTCTCGCCGGTGTTCAGCGAGAATTCCCGGATGCCGGCAATGCGCATGCCTACTTGCCCTTGAACTGGGGCGAACGCTTGGTGAGGAAGGCATCCATGCCTTCCTTGAAATCCTCGCTCATGTAGCACATCAACATCAGGTCACGGCCTTCGCTCTTCGGGATTTCCGGCCTGAGGCGCAGGAGCGCCTGCTTGGTCGCGAGCAGCGTCAGGGGCGCATGGGTCGCGATCTGGCGTGCGATTTCCTCGGCGCGAGGCAGCACATCCTCGGATTTCTCCACAACTTCGGAGATGAAGCCGCAATGCTGTGCTTCGGCCGCGTCGATCATGCGGGCGCGGAAGATCATGTCCTT
>JAVKCR010000420.1:0-1696 GCA_040222645.1 Rhodospirillales bacterium | reverse complement strand
CTGTTCCGGTCATTTCAGGCGCGGCATGAAGCTGACGCATGTCCGCTCGGGCAAGCAGATGAACATGCACAATCCGCAGATGTTCCTGGCCCGCGACCGCGAACTGGCCGAGGAGGCCTATGCCGGCGACATCATCGGTGTGCCGAACCACGGCAATTTGCGTATCGGCGATGCGCTGACCGAAGGCGAGATTCTGCATTTCGCCGGCATCCCGAGCTTTGCACCGGAATTGCTTCAGGTCGTCCGCCCGGAAGACCCGATGAAGGCAAAGCATCTCGGCAAGGCGATGCAGCAACTGGCGGAGGAGGGCGCGGCCCGCGTCTTCAAGCCCAGGATCGGGTCGGACTGGATCGTCGGAGTTGTCGGCGCGCTGCAGTTTGAAATCCTCGCCGACCGGGTACGCACGGAATACGACCTGCCGGTGCGGTTCGAGCCGACCACGCTCTACACGGCGCGCTGGGTGGTGGCGCCGGACAGCCAGACGATGCGCAAGTTCGAGGACGCCAACCGCACGGCGATTGCCGACGATCATGACGGCGACCCGGTCTACCTGGCGCGCAACGCCTGGCATCTCGACAAGGCGGCGACGGATTTCCCGTCGATCCGATTCCTGAAGACCAAGGAGCAGGTTGCGGTCGCGGCCTGACGGCGGCTATAAAGCCGCTGCGTGGGTGGTTAGCTCAGCTGGGAGAGCATCTCGTTTACACCGAGAGGGTCGGCGGTTCGATCCCGTCACCACCCACCATTTTCCCTGTCGCCAGTTCTCCAGCCGCCAACTCTCCAGCCGGCTTCGCGCCGGAGACCGTCAACCGATCATGTGGGCGTCCGAGCCGATCCTCTCGTCGACGTCGCTGTTGCGGCGGAACGGGCCGGGATAGTCCTTGGTGTCGCGGCGCCGGCGGTCCGGGCCGAAATATCCCTCCGCGCGGATGAACTGGCGCGGCTTCTCGATGATCGAGCGGATGCGGGAATAGATCGAGGTGGCCGAGATCGGCTTGGCGAGGAATTCGTTCACGCCGGCATCGCGGGCTTCGCGGACGCGGGTCAGTTCGGTATGCCCGGTCAGCAGGATGATCGGCACATAGCGGTTCGGGCTGTCCGAACCGGAGCGCATCTCGCGGGTGAAGGCGATGCCGTCCATCGGCTGCATGTTCCAGTCGCAGATCACGATGTCGGCCGGATAGCTGTTCATATCGGCGAAGGCGTCCCGTCCGTTGGACGCCTCCAGAACATTGCGGGCGCCGAGCGTCTTCAGGATGGTCACCACGAGGTGACGCATCGGCTTGTTGTCATCGACAACAAGGAAGTTCACGCGGTCCAGCGAGTGATTCTGCATTCGAGATCTTCCCGTGGGGGACTTTCCCCGCGAAAGTCCATTTCCCAAGCGTTTCCGGTACGGAACGACAAGTATCCCATGTTGCCTAAATCCACGATATCAAAAAAGAAAAAAAGAAGCCCCGTCGTTCCCGACGGGGCCATGGGCGCCGCTACCTTAATCTCATCACGGCGCCTGTTGACGACCAGAATGGCCCGTCAGCGTTAAACATTTATGAAGCCCGGCCGGAACGATCACCGTTGTTCGCCAGGCTCCGGAAATTGTCTTCCGGCCGCGGCCGGCGGTCATTGTCGACCCCTGGACTCTGGGTGAGGTCACGCACTTCCGCGGACAGGCTCACCGGTGCCTGCTGGAGCGGAT
>JAVKCR010000419.1:0-8357 GCA_040222645.1 Rhodospirillales bacterium | reverse complement strand
GCGCGCCCGGGACGGCGCGCTCGAGGATCTCTATTCGGTCTCGACCATGCGCGCGATCCTCTACAGCGCGGCGACGACCGTCGGCTCCTTCGCGGCGTTGTCGCTGTCGCCGCACCGGGGGACGGCCAGCATGGGATTGCTGCTGACCATCGCGCTGGCGGCGACCATCCTCGCAGCCCTGGTGGTGACGCCGGCGCTGCTGCGCGCCACCGCCGGCTGGCGGCGGGGCTGAGCGGAGCGGGGCGATGCTCGGCCGCATTCTCTACCTTGCGCTCGGCGCGGGCCTGCTTTTCTGGGTCGGGTATCATGTCGACCTGGCGGCGGTCGGCGCACAGCTGGCCGCCCTTTCGCCGGTCCTGGCGCTGGCGATCGTCGCCGCCTATTTCATGGCCTTCCTGGTCGACACCATGTCCTGGCATCTCACCCTGCCGAGCGTGCGGCTGGACGGGACCTGGCTCTGGCGGCTCTGGCGCATCCGGATGGCGGGCGAGGCGCTGAACGCGGCGCTGCCGGCGGCCTCATTCGGCGGCGAGCCGGCGAAGGTGCTGCTGCTGAAGCGGCGCCACGATATCGGCATCGGAGAATCGGCGGCCTCTCTGGTGATGGCGCGGACCATCAACCTGATCGGCCTGATCCTGTTCCTTGCCGCGGTGATGCTGGTCGCGGCCGGTGATGCGCGATTGCCGTCGGAAGCCAAGTCCGCCGCGGGAATCGGCCTGGGAGCCTTCATTGTCGGAGTCGGCGGATTCTTCGTCGTGCAGAACCGGGGGATCACCTCCCGTATTCTTGCATTGTTCGGGCATGGCAGGTTCGCGGACCGGGTCGCCGCGGGTATCGGCCACCTCCAGTCCGTCGAGGCGCGTTTCGCCGAATTCTATTCGCATTCCGCCGGCCGCTTCGCCTCGGCCGTGCTGCTCGCCCTGCTGAACTGGCTCATCGGCTGCGTCGAACTGTGGCTGACGATGCGGGCGGTCGGCGTGCCGGTCAGTTTCGCGGATGCCTTCGTGATCGAAGGCGTGACGCAGATGGTGCGGGCCGGCTCGTTCTTCATCCCGCTCAGCCTCGGCGCGCAGGAGGGGGCGATGGTGGTGGTGACCGCGGCGCTGACCGGCTCGCCGAGCGCGGGGCTTTCCGCGGCCCTGGTCCGCCGTGCGCGGGAGCTGCTGTTCATCGTCTGGGGTCTCTGGCTCGGCCGCGACATTCTCGGCCGCAAGCCCGACGACGGGGAGCTGACGCCCTGACCGACTATTGCGCGGCGAAGGATTGCGGTTCGAAATAGCTCTCGCGCTCGCGGAAATGCTTTTCCGCCACGTCCTTCTCGACCGGCGCGGAGAACAGGTAGCCCTGGCCGTACTGGCAGGGCAGCGAGCAGAGAATGCGCAGGTGGTGTTCGTGCTCGATGCCCTCGGCCACCACCTTGAAATTCAGCGATTCGGCCAGCGCCGTCACCGAGCGGACGATTTCCGAGTTATCCCCGTTCTGGCCCATGCGGAAGACGAAGGTACGGTCGATCTTCAGGGCGTCGATGGGGAAGCTCTGGAGATGGCCGAGCGACGAGTAGCCGGTGCCGAAATCATCGACATAGAGCGGCACGCCGAGCCGCTTCAGTTCCTCCAGACGCTCTGTGATGAGCATCCGGTTCTCCATGATCGCGCTCTCGGTGATCTCGAGGCGCAGCAGTTCCGGCGGCATGCCGGTCTCCTCCAGCACCCGCCGGACATTGCCGACCAGCGAGGGCTGACCGAGCTGGCGGGGGGCGACGTTCACGCTCATGGCGATGGGCGGAACGTCCGGATAGGTTTTCATCCAGTCGACCGTCTGCCGGCAGGCGGCTTCCAGCACCCAGAGCCCGATATCCTGGATCAGGCCGCTATCCTCGGCGACCGGGACGAACTCGACCGGCGAAATCTCGCCCTGTACCGGATGGCGCCAGCGCAGCAGCGCCTCGAAACTGGCGATATGGCCTGTCGAGAGATCGACGATCGGCTGGTAGACGAGGCGCAACTCGTCGCGTTCGATGGCGCGCCGCAGGTCGTTCTCGATCTGCAGCGCACGCACCACGGTCGCGCCCATGGCGCTGTCGAACACGACGTACTGGTCCTTGCCGGCCCGCTTCGCCTCGTACATGGCGATATCGGCATCGCGCAGCACATCCTCGGTATGGGTATAATCGCCGTCGCCGATGGCGATCCCGATCGAGGCGGAACTGACGATCTCGTGGCCTTCGAGAAGAAAGGGACGGCGCATCGAATCGATGATGCGCTCGGTGACCATGATGACTTCCGTCTTGTCGTGCAGGTCCTCGATCAGCACCGCGAACTCGTCGCCGCCGAAGCGGGCGATGGAGTCGCTCGGGCGCAGGCATTTCGTCAGGCGCGCCGATATCTCCATCAGCATCCGGTCGCCGACCTGGTGGCCGAGCGTGTCGTTGATGATCTTGAAGCGGTCGAAATCGAGGAACAGCACCGCGAAGGGTTCGGCGCTCTTGCGGCGCGACCGGTTGATCGCGTGGTTCAGCCGGTCGGTGAACAGCGCACGGTTTGGCAGGTCGGTCAGGGTGTCGTGGAAGGCGTCATGGAAGAGCTGGTTCTCGAAGGTCTTCCGGTCGGTGATCTCGGTGAAGGAGCCGGCCATGCGGACGGGTTCGTTGTTCTCGTCGCGGACGATCAGGCCACGCGCGGAAACCCAGCGGTAGGAGCCATCCCTGTGCAGGATTCGGTGTTCGCTCGAGAAATGCGGCGTCGCACCGAGCGTATGCCGCTCGATGGCGTTGCGGACATCGTCGACATCCTCCTTGTGGACCAGGTCCAGCCAGCCATCGAGATCGCCGTTCAGGTCGCCGTCGACATAACCGAGCATCTGTTTCCAGCGGTCGGAGAAATAGATTCTGCCGGTCCGCATGTTCCAGTCCCAGATGCCGTCATTCGCGCCGGCCACGGCCAGCGCATAGCGCTGCTCGCTTTCTTCCAGCGCGCGCCGGGCATTGACCCGCTCGGAGACATCGTCGATCAGCACGGCGTAGGCCGTCGTCTCGCCATTCTCGACCCCGACCGGGCTGATATTGACCTGGGCCCAGAAGGAATCGCCGGACTTGCGGTGGGTCTGCATGTCCAGCGTCAGGCTTTTCCCGTCGGTCAGGGCCTCGATGACGCTGTCGATGCTTTCCTGGCGGGTTTCCGGGCCGAACAGGATCTCGATGCCCTTCAGGGCGACATCCTGGTCGTCGTAGCCGGTGATCGCCTGGAAGGCCTCGTTGGCGAAGACGATGGCCGGCGGGGTTCGCGTGGCGTCGAGGATGACGACACCGGAACTGGTCGCCGAGATCGCCGCCAGCAGCTGGCGGTTCCGGTCGAGCAGGTCGCGGAGGTCGTCCTCGCGTTTGCGGATGTCGGAAATGTCGGTGTAGGTGGCGACCGTCAGGCCGTCCGGAGTGCGCCGTTCGGCGGCCAGCACCCAGCGGGAATCCGCGAACAGCAATTCGATCTCGGACGTCTCCTGCGACCGTATCGCCTGGCGCCTGTCGAGATACGCCTCGATATCGCCGCCATCGGCGATGAGATGTCCGGCCTCGATGTTCGTCTTCACGATGGTACGGAAATCAACACCGGGCACGGCGATATGCGCGTTGGCGCCGAGCATGTTGCGGAACGAGGCGTTGCACATCACCAGCCGGCTTTCCGAATCCCACAGCGCGACACCGGTGGAGAGCGTCTCCAGCGTGGTCGAGAGCTTGCGTTTCCAGGCTTCGGTCTCGGCATCGGCCTGGATCTTGTCGGTCAGGTCGATGCCGGTTCCCTTGTAGCCGAGAAACTCGCCGATATCGTTGAACAGCGGCGTTCCGGAAACCGACACGAACCGGTCCGAGCCGTCGCCGGTGAGGAAGCGGTAGACGAAGTTCCTGAAGGGCTTGTGCTGCTCCAGCGTTATCAGGTGCTCGTTGATGATGTCGCTCTGCATCGACAGGTCGGCGATGTTCGCGCGCGTCTTGCCGATCAGGGTCGACGGCTCGACGCCAAGCGCGCGCTTGAGTCCGGAAGAGACATAGGAGAACCGAAGATCCGGTCCCATTTCCCAGAACCAGTCGCTGTTCGACGTCGCCAGGTTGCGGTAACGGTCGGCCTCTTCCCGGGCGGCGTCCAGGGCGTCGCGGAGCATGGCTATCCGGTCTTCGGCAGACAGATCGGCGCGTTCCGCATCCTCCTTGCTGGCAACGGGAGGTTTCTCTGTCATGCCGGAGGGATGCTCCTTCAGTCGCCGACGGCGGCGATCATCGCCGGCGGCGCTTCCGGTGCGGTCTCGGCTTCCGGCTTGCGCAGCCTGACGGCCGTGCCGGCCAGCGTGACCAGCAGGGACTGGCGGCCGAGGCCGGTGATCTGCCGGCAATCCACGGAAACGCCGATGACGGCGTCGGCACTGACGATCAGCGCCTCGCGCCGGATTTCGGTTTCGCAGGCCTGGCGCGCATCGCGCAACACGCGCTGGCCGGCCGGCGTCCGTCCTGACTTGTAGCGGCGGGAGCGTTGCAGCAGCGGGCGCAACAGGTGCATGGCGACCGGGATCTCGGCAGACACCACGCCAAGCCGCTCCGTGATTTCCAGGCCCATCGGGGCCTGCTCGGTGGTGACGATGATGTGCGACCCGAGACTGGCGATGACGTCGAGCGGAAGGTCTTCAAACGAAGCGCCGTCGATCAGTTCCTGAATTCGGGCACTTTTGCGCCGGTTAAAAAACGAGAAGAACAACGGCAGGGCCTTTCGAATCCCCGGATCATGGTGGACTCATGGTACCCTCAAGTGCTTTGAAATCAAGTTAATGCACCGGTTCACTGCACATGGATGCAAGTTCTTGATCATTTTGTTGCAATCGGAGCGGATGACGTTTTGTTATTTCCGCCTGCTATAGTATTGTACGGATAGCGGGCTTGGGCTCGCTGCTTGGGAAATCGCGGTGATCTGGGAGCCGTAATGGGCTTGTTTTCGCTTTTCGGCGGCGGTGGCGCTGACGAGGATTTTTCGGCGGTTCGCAAACCGTTCGATCCTCAGTGGCAGGCATCTTCACGGGGCTACTACCGGATGCTTTCGGTCGGCTCGGAAGGGCCGGACCTGACGAATATCGGCGGCGTCTACATCGTGTGGCACCGTGGCGAACGGCCGGCATGGGTCTATGTCGGCCAGAGCGCCAACCTGGGCGAGGAATTCGAGGACATCCTCAAGAACAACGACATCATGCAGTATCACAAGCATGGCGGTCTCTACGTGACCTGGTCGCAGGTCCTCGAACAGTACCGCGACGGCGTCGTTCGCTATCTCGTCGATACGCTGCAGCCGGTCGCCGGCAACGGCCCCTACCGCACCAACGCCAACAGCATCCCGGTGCTGGTCCCGGGCTGACCGGGTCCGCCCCGGACCGGACCGCCGTCCCTCACGCCGCCAGGCGCGCCGGCCTATTGAACCCCGCCACTACCGAGTTCGCGCTTCTCATAGACAGAGGCTATCCGGCTGCCGTCCCAGACGTAGCAGAGATGACGTTCCTGCCGTCCGTTCGACAGCAGGCGGGGCCGGAACACGGCAACGCATTGACCGTCCTCGCGCCGCACGCTGTCATAGACGATCCCGTTCGATCCCTCCTTGCGGAGCGTCCTCGCCAGGTATTGGCCGGCGGCATAATCGTCGTTGTGGTAGACGAGCGGCTGCGTCGTCTTTTGCCCCCTGAGGTCGTGAAGCTCACCGGTCAGGTCGATCGCATAGACCCGCATGTCGAGTTCCATGCGCTCCTGACTGGTGGCGCGCATGAAACGCTCACGATGATGCCGTGTCTCGGCAATCGCCGTGTCCAGATCGTTCGCGGCGTACAGAACGCCGTATGTACCGTCGGAGAACCGGCTTCCCCCGGGGTTCAGGTGGGTGAAGGCGGCCATGATGATGCTGGTGCCCGGCCCGCTGATCCGGTCCCCGGGCGGGACAAGCCGGATATCGCCGACGTCATCCCTGAGCCTCGGGTTGGTCAGGGCCTCCAGTTCAAAGACGGCTTCCAGATCGTCCGGTTCCGTCACGCGCTCGAACAGCGCAACCGGTGGAAACCGGCTGGGGATGATTCGCCAGCATGGAGTCCACGCGACATGTGCGACCGCAACCGTCAAGCCCAGCCGCCCCGTTGCGCATCGACGTACTGCCTGACGACAAAGAGATCGGCGACCTGCCCGGACAACATCCTGTCCAGCGCCGACTGGCCGGCAAACAGGGGGGCTTCATTGGGGCGCTTGACCCATTCATCCGCCGCCTGCTCATCCGGCTACAGGATTTGCAGGCCCTTGTAGATGCCAAGGATATAGGAGATGCGCTCAAGGGTATCCCGCGGAAGAACGGTGTCCGGGTTCTTCTTCCACTTGAAGAAGGTGGACCGTGCCGACAGGCCGAGGAGCGCCATCTGATCGTCGACGGACAGCTTCCAGAGCTCCGCGATACGAAAGAACGTGCGCAGGGCAGGGCCGGAAAGCCCCTTGCGATCGATCACCGTGGCCTGACGCGCTTGCGTGGACATGACGCCCTCTATTTCTGACCCTGAAGACACATGTAGTCCATATATGGACTATCTTCAAGGATGGGGTAGCCCGGACCAGGGAAGCCCCGCCGCGCGGGCGGGGTTTCGGTGCATGGATCAGGGGCCGTGCTACGCCGCCAGGCGGTCGTTGCCGTCGAGCATGTCGACGATGTCGGACATGATGGCGGTGATGTCGAAATCCTTCGGCGTGTAGACCCGGGCGACGCCGGCCTTGAGCAGGGCCGCCTCGTCCTCGGCCGGTATGATGCCGCCGACGACCACGGGAATGTCGGCCGCGCCGAGTTTCTCCAGCCGCTTCATGACATCGGTCACCAGCGCGATATGGCCGCCAGACAGGATCGACAGCCCCACCACGTGGACCGCCTCCTCGACCGCCGAGTTGGCGATCTGCGCCGGGGTCAGGCGGATGCCCTCGTAGACCACGTCGAAACCGGCGTCGCGGGCGCGGACCGCGACCTGCTCGGCGCCGTTGGAATGGCCGTCGAGGCCCGGCTTGCCGACCAGCATCTTCGGTCGGCGCCCGAGTTTCGCGGCCAGCCCCTCGACGCGTTCCGCGACCGCGGCAAGGCCGGCGGCCTGCGTCGCGTCGCTGCGTCCGCCGATGCCGGTCGGCGCGCGGTATTCGCCGTAGACGTCGCGCAGCAACTCGCCCCATTCCCCGGTCGTGACCCCGGCATGGGCGCAGGCGATGGAGGGTTCCATGACGTTGCGGCCCTCGGTCGCGGCGCGGCGGAGCTCCTCGAGCGCCGCGGCGGCCTGTTTTGAATCCCGGCTGTCGCGCCAGGCGATCAGCCGTTCGATCTGCTCGTGTTCGGCGTTCTCGTCGACGGTCTGGATCGCCTCGTTGCCGGCGCCGAGCGGGCTCGGCTCTGAGTTGGTGAAGGCGTTGACGCCGACGACAATCATGTCGCCGCTTTCTACCGCCGAAATGCGGCGGCGGTTGGATTCGACCAGCGCGCGCTTCATGTAGCCGCTGTCGATTGCGGTCAGCGCGCCGCCCATGGCGTCGATGCGGGCCAGCTCGGCGCGGGCGAGGTCCTTCAGTTCGGCGACCTTGCGGCCGATTTCCGACGACCCGGCGAAGATGTCGCCGAATTCCAGCAGGTCGGTCTCGTGCGCGACGATCTGCTGCAGGCGCAGCGACCATTGCTGGTCCCAGGGGCGCGGCAGGCCGAGCGCCTCGTTCCAGGCCGGCAGCTGGACCGCCCGCGCCCGGGCGTCCTTCGACAGCACGACGGCCAGCATTTCCAGCAGGATGCGGTAGACGTTGTTCTCCGGCTGCTGCTCGGTCAGGCCGAGCGAATTGACCTGCACGCCGTAGCGGAAGCGGCGGTATTTCTCCTCCTCGACGCCGAAACGATCGCGGCAGATCTCGTCCCACAGCTCGGTGAAGGCGCGCAGCTTGCAGATCTCGGTGACGAAGCGGATGCCGGCATTGACGAAGAAGCTGATGCGCCCGACCAGCTTGGGGAAATCCTCCGCCGGCACGTCGTCGCGGGCGCGCGCGGCCTCAAGCAGGGCGATGGCGGTGGCCAGCGCGAAGGAGAGTTCCTGCTCCGGCGTCGCGCCGGCTTCCTGCAGGTGATAGGAGCAGACGTTGGTCGGGTTCCATTTCGGCACTTCCCGGCAGGTGAAGGCGACCACGTCGGTGGTCAGCTTCATCGAGGGTTCCGGCGGGAAGATGTAGGTGCCGCGCGAGAGATATTCCTTGATGACGTCGTTCTGCGTGGTGCCCGAGAGCAGCTTGCGGTCGATTCCCTGCCGGTCCGCCGCCGCGATATAGAGCGACAGCAGCC
>JAVKCR010000418.1:0-3613 GCA_040222645.1 Rhodospirillales bacterium | reverse complement strand
CTGATCGAGATCGACTACGAGCCGCTGCCGCATGTTATGGATGCCCGCGAGGCGACGGCCGACGGCGCGCCGCAGCTCTGGGACGACATTCCGAACAATATCTGCCTCGACTTCGACAAGGGCGACGAAGCCGCCGTCGACGCGATCTTTGCGAAGGCGGATCATGTCGTCAGCCTCGACATGCATGCCAACCGCGTCGCCGCCGCCCCGATCGAGCCACGCGGGGCGCTCGCCGAATGGGATGCCGAGACCGGCACCGGCGTGCTCTACAACACCAGCCAGAACATCCACGCCAACCGCGACCAGGTCGCGAAGATCCTCGGCATCGAACCGGCGAAGCTGCGCCATGTCGCCTATGACGTCGGCGGCGGTTTCGGGGTCAAGAACGGCATCTACCCGGAACATGTGCTGGTGGTCTGGGCCGCCATGAAGGTTGGCCGCCCGGTCAAGTGGCTGAAGGACCGCACCGACAGCTTCATCGCCGACATCCACGGCCGCGACCAGCGGAGCACCGTCGAGCTGGCACTCGACAAGGAGGGAACGTTCCTCGCGCTCAAGGTGCAGTCCTGGGGCAATATCGGCGGCTATGCCGCCACCAACGGGCCCTTCACCCCGACCGGCGGCAGTGCACGCACCCAGGGCGGTCCCTATCGCATGGAGGCGATGTACTACCACTCCTACGCGGTCTTCACGAACACCTCGCCGACGGCGCCCTATCGCGGCGCGGGCCGGCCTGAAGCCACGTTCCATGTCGAACGCGTCATCGATTATGCCGCCCATAAGCTCGGTTTCGACCCGATCGAACTGCGCCGCAAGAATGCGCTGACCCAGGCCGAGATGCCGTATGTCACGCCGATGGGGCTCGACGTGGATTCCGGGGCCTACCTGGAGATCTTCGAGCAGACGCTCGACATGCTGGATTACGGGAACTACCCGGCGCGCAAGGCCGCATCCGAGGCGAAGGGGCTGAAGCGGGGCATCGGCTCCTGTCTCTACCTCGAATGCTCCGGCGGCGGTCCGAAGGAGTTCGCCCGCATCCTGTTCGAGGATGACGGCCGTTCGGTACTGTCCGTCGGCAGCCAGTCGACCGGCATGGGACACGAGACCGCGCTGCCGCAGATCATCGCCGCCCGGCTCGGCATCGATTTCGATTCCATCGATTTCGTCCAGGCAGATACCTCCGCGACCCCGATCGGTGGCGGCCATGGTGGATCGCGCGGCATGGAAGTCGGCGGCGGCGCCGTGATGCAGGCGGTCGACACCGTCATCGCCAAGGCGCGTCGGGTTGCCGCACAGGCTTTCGAAACGGCGGTCGAGGACGTGGTCTTCGAGGATGGCGCGGCAAAGGTCGTTGGCACCGACCGCATCATGCCCTTTGCCGAAATCCTGAGCCTTTCCAGACAGGCTGATTACCGCGGGGAAGGGCTGGAGACCGGTCTCGACACCGAGGAGATCTTCGAGCGCAACGCCATCACCGTCCCCAGCGGCAGCCATGTCATCGAGGTCGAGGTCGACCCCGAGACAGGCGTTGTCCGCCTCGACCGCTACGCCATTGTTGACGATTTCGGCAACGTGGTGAACCCGATGCTCGCCGACGGGCAGGTCATGGGCGGCGCGGTGCAGGGTATCGGCCAGGCGATCCTCGAGAACATCGTCTATGACGACGAGGGGCAGCTCCTGACGGCATCCTTCATGGATTACGCCCTGCCGCGGGCGGACGACGTGGTCGACATGGATATCCGCTATTTCGAGGGCGCGCCGACCAAGAAGAACCCGCTCGGCGTCAAGGGCGCGGGCGAGGCGGGGTGCGTCGGCGCGATGCCGGCGGCGGTCAATGCGGTGATGGACGCGCTGAAGGATTGCGGCGTTCACCACATCGACATGCCGCTGACACCGATGCGCGTCTGGCAGGCGATCGAGGACGCGAAGTCCTAGCTAAGGCAACCGGAAAAGCCGGGGACGGCTGGTATCAGCCGTCCCACACGCTTGTCGGTACCGGCAGTCCTTCGTAATCGTCCATCGTGAGTGGACGGTCCGGCTGCACACCGAGCTGTTCCAGCAAAGACATCAACTGACGGATATGCTGCCCGGAATGCCAGGTGGTGCGTTCCAGCACGTCATGCATCGGGTGCTCACCGTAATAGGTCTTCACCTTGGCGGTGCAGGTCCGGTCGGTTTCGCCATCCCACCAGGCATTAAACTGGGCCTGAACTTCCGCTCCGTAGTCCGCAATCGCGTCCGGCGTCGTCATGTCGTCGGGCGGCGGGATCACCGTGTTCTCGTAGTGGAACTCGCCTTCCTCGATCATGTCGAGATAGGCGCGGGGAATCTGGAAGATATGATGCATCAGCACGCGGTAGGACCGCGGGCGGTTGGGCAGGATGTCTTCAAGGTGCTCCTGCGGCATCTGCCGCACGAACCGCTGCGCCGACGTCATGAAGAGGTTGAGCCGGTCGACAAGTGTCTGCGGGTCGAGCACGGGGCCGGTTTCCTCGTCGAGCCCGAGGAACTCGACGACGTCCGATATCACCTGTGCAAAGGTGAAGCGGTCGCCCTGGGAGACGACTGGAATTGAACGCGCGCCGAGGCGCTGCAGTTCGGCGAGACCATCCGCATTCTCACGGATGTTGATAGATTCGAATTCGATCCCACGGACCGTCAGGAACTCTTTGAGCCTGAGACAACTCGTTCAAGCGGGTTGCCAGAATACCTTGATTGCTTCGCTCACAATACCATCCCGTTCTGGGGCGGCCGGCTGTAAGCCGGTTCGCACGTTTAGTTTACCCCGGTCCCCAGGTCGCTTGACCGTCGGAATGAAGATCATATCTCCTGTGTCCGGGAAACCACATCATAGGGTGAATGGTATGGAGAAAGCAACATTCGCAGCAGGCTGTTTCTGGGGAGTGGAAGAAACTTTCCGAACAACCCCCGGCGTCACAGCGACCCGCGTCGGCTATGTCGGCGGAAGCAAGGATGAGCCCACCTATGAAGAAGTGTGCTCCGGCCGCACCGGACATGCCGAGGCGGTGGAAGTGGAATACGATCCCGATGCGGTTTCGTATGAAGAACTGCTGGAGACATTCTGGAGCGCGCATGACCCGACCCAGGTCAACCGGCAAGGTCCCGACGTCGGCACGCAGTACCGCTCCGCGATCTTTCCGCAGGACGACGACCAGAAAGCCGCCGCCGAGCGATCGATTTCTGCCCTCAATGGTTCAGGCAGGTTCCGCCGGCCGGTCGCAACACGCATAGAGCCGGCCTCCACTTTCTGGGAAGCGGAGGACTATCATCAGCAGTACGTGATGAAAAAGCGCGGCAAATTGTTCGGTTTTCTAGGGTAAATCCGTAACTTAGGCCTTGAATCCTGCGATGATGTCACAAGATGTGGCGACATGCGTCCTGAACATGACAGCCTGTTGAAAATTTTGGTTCACACGAAAACAGGTTTAGTGTAAACCAACGCATTCCAACATCACTAACCGCAACTATTCGGAGGGCCGAATGGCGTCGTCCGCTCGGAACGAATCAAACAAGAAACCGGGAAACGAAGCGCAGATCAAGCCGAAGGCTCGCAAGTGCCTGATGTGCAGCAGCGAGTTCCAGTCGCTGCACT
>JAVKCR010000417.1:0-3683 GCA_040222645.1 Rhodospirillales bacterium | reverse complement strand
TCGTTCCTCGTCCCGGTTCTGATCACCATCGCCGGGCTGGTCATGATCATCGGCGGCGGCACGCTGCTGGTCGACGGCGCGGTCAACCTCGCCCGTTCCTTCGGGATATCGGAAACCGTGATCGGGCTGACCATCGTCGCCGTCGGCACCTCGCTGCCGGAACTTGTCACCTCGGTGATGGCGGCCTGGCGCAAGCAGGGCGACGTCGCCTTCGGCAACATCGTCGGCTCCAACATCTACAACCTTCTCGGCATCGGCGGCACCACCGCGCTGATCGCACCCGGCCCGGTGCCGGCGGAAATCGTCTCCTTCGACAATTTCGTCATGCTTGGTGCGTCCGTGCTGCTCATCCTGCTCGCCTGGACCGGACTGAAGATCGCCCGCTGGGAAGGCGCGCTCCTGCTCGGCGGCTACGGCGCCTACGTCTACGCGATCTGGCCGTGAACGCAGGGTTGGCGGCCTGAACCCTAAAGCTCGACTTCCTGCCGGTAGTCCGGAATCTCGACGTTCCAGCCATAGGTCTCCTCGATACGCGCCTTGAGCGCCGCGGCGGCTTCCGGTTCGCCGTGGGTGATCCAGGTGGTTCGCGGGGGCTTCCGGAAATGCCGCAGCCATTCCAGGATTTCCGCATAGTCGGCATGGGCCGAGATGGTGTCGATGCGCCGGACCTGGGCGCGCACGGGATGCATCTGGCCGTGGATCTTGATCTCGCTCTCGCCCTGCGCGAGGCGCGCGCCGCGCGTCCCCGCCGCCTGGAAACCGGAGAGCAGGATGGTGTTCTTCGCATCCACGATATAATGCGCGAGATGATGCAGCACCCGCCCGCCGGTCGCCATGCCGCTGGCCGAGATGACGATTCGCGGCATGCCGTTGTTGCGGCCATAGATCGCCTTCGATTGCTCCACCGTCCGGGTGTAGGTGACGCTGGCGCAGACCGCATCGCAGGCCGCCTTCGAGAGGCGGTGTTCCGCGTGATGCTTCTGCATCAGCTCGGTCGCGCTGATCGCCATC
Source organism: Rhodospirillales bacterium (assembly GCA_040222645.1). Lineage (GTDB taxonomy): Bacteria > Pseudomonadota > Alphaproteobacteria > Rhodospirillales > HT1-32 > HT1-32. Next base: position 2,672 of record JAVKCR010000417.1, on the reverse strand, counting down.
GGGCTGTCGAGAAACACCGGGACGTCGGGGATCCGCCCGGCCTGCTTCAGTTCGTGGATGTAGTACATCAGGCTCTGTGCGCGGCCCACCGCGAAGGCCGGCACGACGATCGTGCCGCCGCGCGCCGCCGTCTCGACGATCACCGCCGCGAGCTGGTCCAGCGGGTCGGCGGCTTCGTGCAGACGGTCGCCGTAGGTCGATTCCAGCACCAGGCAATCCGCCTCCTGGATCTGCGCCGGCGCCTTCATGATCGGATCGTTCGGCCGCCCGAGATCGCCGGAGAAGGTCAGCGATGTCGCGCCGTCGCTGATCGTGACGCAGGCGGCCCCGAGAATGTGGCCCGCATGGGTCAGGCGGAAGGAGAGCAGGTCCCCGAGGCGGTGATTGTCGCCGTAGGAGACGGGCCGGAACTGTTCCAGCACCTTCTTCGCATCCGCCTTGGTGTAGAGCGGCAGGGCCGGTTCGTGCTTGGAATAGCGGTAGCGGTTGGCCCGCGCCGCGTCCTCCTCCTGCAGGTAGCCGGAATCCGGCAGCAGGATGGCGCAGAGATCGGCGGTCGCCGCCGAGCAATAGACCGGTCCCCGGAAGCCGCTCCTGGCGAGCAGCGGCAGGTAGCCGCTATGGTCGATATGGGCATGGGTCAGGATCACCGCGTCGATGGCGGCGGGGTCGACCGGCAGGCGGTCCCAGTTGCGCAGGCGCAGTTCCTTCAGGCCCTGGAACAGCCCGCAATCGACGAGGAACTTCCGCCCGCCCTCTTCCAGCAGGTATTTCGACCCCGTTACCGTTCCGGTTGCCCCGAGGAATGTCAGTTTCATGGTCAGTTTCCAGCCGTCGTTGACGCGAACCACACGGCGATGCCTGCCAGGGCCAGCGAGAGGATGCGCCTGAGAATCATGCGGCGCTTTCGTTTCTGCAGGAAATCCCGCGCGGTTCCTGCCAGCAGGACGATCAGGCTGTGGATGATCGTCGCGATCGCGACATAGCTCACCGTCAGCGTGATCGCCTGAATGGTTGCGGGGGACGAGGGTAGTACGAATCCGGGCAGGATGGCCACGTAGAACACCGCCGCCTTGGGATTGAGCAAGTTGACCACCAGGCCGCGCCTGAAGAATTTCACGTGCTGCTCGGAGGCATCGACCCGCCCGGGGGAGGTTTCCGGGTTCTCCCGCCAGCCGTCCCATGCCAGCCAGAGCAGGTAGAGCACGCCGCCCCACCGCAGGGCCTGGTAGGCAATCGGGGAACCGGACACCACCGCCGCAACACCGAGCGCCGCGGCGATGCCGACGATAAGCAGCCCGGCGGCAATGCCGAAGGTCGCGGCAAACCCGGCCCGTCGCCCGTCCGCGGCGCTGAGTACCGCCAGGTAGGCCATGTTCGGCCCGGGGGTGATCTCGATGATCAGGCAGGTCAGCAGAAAAGACAGATAGACAGCCGGAGACATTATCCCGAATTCTGGTATCCCTTGATGACAGGGATAGTCACGGTTTTCGGAAGCGGAACAAGCCACAGTTGATGAAACAGGACGCTGACTACGGTCTATTGCAGGGTGCCGAGAACTACGCCGTCGATCTCTGGCGGTCCTATCGCATCTGGCGGGAATTCCGCAAGGGGTTCACCGGCCTCGCCCGGGTACGGAGATGCGTGACCTTCTTCGGATCCGCGCGCTTCAGCGAGGATCACGACTATTGCCGGCTCGCCCGCGAGACGGCGGGCATTGTCGGCAAAGCCGGCTACGCGGTGATGACCGGCGGCGGTCCCGGCATCATGGCGGCTGCCAACCGGGGGGCAAAGGAGGCCGGTGCGCTCTCGATCGGCTGCAACATCCGCCTGCCGCGCGAGCAGCTGCCCAACCCCCACCAGGATATCTCGCTGGAATTCAGCCACTTCTTCGTGCGCAAGGTCATGCTGCTGAAATATTCCAGCGCCTTCGTGCTGCTGCCCGGCGGCTTCGGCACGATGGACGAGGTCTTCGAGCTGGCGACCCTGATCCAGACCGGCAAGATCAACCGGGTTCCCGTCATCGTCATGGGCAGCCCATACTGGAAGCAGCTCCGGCCGTTCATCGCGCGGACCATGCTCGAATTCGGCACGGTAAGCGAGACGGATCTGCGCTTCATCACCATGACCGACGATCCGCAGGAAGCTCTCGACATCATAAAGGCATCGGGTACGGATCGCCGCCCCTGACAGACCCCGGAAAACAGAAACGCCAACCCACCGCGAGGTGGATTGGCGTTTCTTGAAGCCGGTTCGGGATTCCTTGTGAGAAATCCCGGTCCTGGCAATCAACCCGCGCGGCGTTGCCGCCACCCGGAGTCCAGGGGAATTACTTCACCTGGAGATTGATCGCCGAGGACTTGCCACGCGAACGGTCGACTTCGAGGTCGAAGCTGACCTGCGCGCCTTCGTTCAGGGTCTGGAGGCCGGCCCGCTCGAGAGCGGAGATGTGCACGAAGACGTCCTTCGAGCCATCATCCGGCTCGATGAAGCCGTAACCCTTGGTGCCGTTGAACCACTTAACTTTTCCGGTAGCCATGATGATCTTTCCTTTTCTTGATCATGTATCGTCGTAGCTGACGATCAGGGACGCCGTCCGGAGACGGCGAATTCGGTTGCCTGCAGATCCGTGACCACCCGCATCCGGAAAATACCGGAGGAGAGCGGCGACA
>JAVKCR010000416.1:0-3456 GCA_040222645.1 Rhodospirillales bacterium | reverse complement strand
GAGGGTCGGGCAGACCGGGTCGCCGAACGCCACATGCCCGACCAGCCCGGTGCCGAAGAAGCTCTTCACCCGGGCGAAGGTGCGGTCGATGAACTGGTCGATGATGACGAAGCAGCCCGGCGCGAGTTCCTCCTTGAAGGAGCCGCAGGCCGACAGCGAGATGATGTCGGTCACCCCGGCGCGCTTCATGGAATCGATGTTGGCGCGGTAGTTGATCTCGCTCGGCGGGATGCGGTGGCCGCGGCCGTGGCGCGGCAGGAAGACCAGCTGCACGCCGGCGAGCTTGCCGAAGAACAGCTCGTCGGAGGGCTCGCCGAAGGAGCTCTCGACTTTCTTCCAGCTAGTGTCTTCCAGCCCGTCGATCTCGTAGAGACCGCTGCCGCCGATAATGCCGATGATCGGCGTGCGAGAATCCGTTGCCATTGAACCCCAACCCTCCTGTCGCGGAAAACCGCGTGGCTATAGCATGGGGTGCAGGCGGGTTGAAAGTCCGCTGTTGCCGGAAATGCCCGCGATTGTGCCACGCCCGGGCGGGAGTATAGTCCGGGGCGGGTCGAAACGCGGGAGATGGAGATGACGCCGGGACGGGCGATGCTGGTCGGGATCGTGGCTTGCGGAATCGTCGCGACCGGCGCCAGCCTGCTCGGCTACCCCGTGCTGCCTTCCTTCAGCCTGCCGGAACAGGTGGGCCGCCCGGCGATCTTCGTGCTGCGCAACCTGAAGGGCGAGGAGGTCTCGGACCGGGATCTCGGGAGCACGCTCTCCATCGTCTATTTCGCCACCTCGGCCTGCCCGGAACGCTGCGTCCTCGAATTCGACCGCCTGACCGGCGCCATCGGCTCGCTCGGCGCCCGCGGGGTGGAGGTCCGGCCGGTTTTCATCACCCTCGACCCGATCGAGGAACGCACCCAGCGGATGGCGGCGCTGATCGAGCGATTCGACCCGCGCACCCTGGTGCTGACCGGCACGCCGAAGCAGCTCGACGCCGTCTTCCGGCTGTTCGGCGTGCGCGCGACCAGCGACGGCACCGGCGTGCCCGCCCTGCTGATCGACAGGCAGGGCGTGATTGCCGCCGTGATCGACCCATCGGCGGACGAACGCGATGTCGCGGAAGCGATCCGGAACCGGCTGGAATGAGCCCGGGCCTGATCGTCGCCGCGCCGTCTTCCGGCAGCGGCAAGACCCTCGTCACGCTGGGGCTGATCCGCCATCTCGCCGGTACGGGCCTGCGGGTCGCCTCGGCGAAGGTCGGGCCGGACTATATCGATCCGGCCTTCCATACCGCCGCCGGCAGCCGGCAATGCGAGACGCTGGATTGCTGGGCGATGCGGCCGCAGACCCTGGCGGCCGGCGTGGCCCGGCTCTCGCAGGACGCCGACATCGTTATCTGCGAAGGCGTCATGGGCCTGTTCGACGGGGCGGAGGGCGGCGGCGGCGCCACGGCGGATATCGCGGCGCTGACCGGTTGGCCGGTGGTGCTCGTCGTCGACGTGCGCGGCATGGCGGCCAGCGTCGCGGCGCTGGTCTCGGGCTTCGCGAATTTCCGCAGCGACATCCGTCTCGCGGGCGTGATCTTCAACCGGGTGGCCAGCGACCGGCATCTCGCCATGCTCGCCGATGCGGTGGCGCGAGCCTGCCCGGACATCGCCGTGCTCGGCGGCGTGCGCCGCGACGCGGCGCTGGCGGTGCCCTCCCGGCATCTCGGCCTGGTGCAGGCCGGTGAACGCGCCGATCTCGACGGGCTGCTCGACAGCGCCGCGGCGGCAATCGGCACGGGAATCGATACCGACCGGCTGACCGGCATTGCCAGGCCGGCGACGGGCAGCGTCCCGGCAGCGGATGGCGCGGCCCTGCCGCCGCTCGGCCAGACCATCGCCGTCGCCCGCGATCTCGCCTTCGCCTTCGCCTACCCGCATGTCATCGACGGCTGGCGGCGGGCCGGGGCCGGGGTGAGCTTCTTCTCGCCGCTCGATGACGAAGGCCCGGCGGCGGAGGCGGACGCGATCTACCTGCCGGGCGGCTATCCGGAACTGCATGCCGGTCGGCTGGCGGCGGCGGACGGGTTCCGCGCCGGCATGGTTGCGGCGGCGGAGCGGGGGGCGGCGATCTACGGGGAGTGCGGCGGCTTCATGACGCTGGGCGAGGCGCTGGTGGACGGCGAAGGGGAATCGCACCGGATGCTCGGCCTCTTGCCGCTGGAGACCAGTTTCGCGGAACCGGCCCGCCACCTCGGCTACCGGAAGATCGAACTCCGCGCCGAGACGCCGCTCGGGAAGCGGGGAGATCTTTTCCGGGGTCATGAATTCCACTATTCACGCTGCATCCGGGCCGAGGGCGCGCCGCTGTTCGCCGCCGCCGATGCGGCGGGACGCGACCTCGGCGCCGCCGGCATGGTGGCGGGAAGGGTCGCCGGGTCCTATCTACACCTCATCGATCGTGCGGACGGCAAGAGATGACGAAACCCGAGAAACCCTTCTGGCGGCGCAAGACGCTGTCGGCCATGACGAACGAGGAATGGGAATCGCTCTGCGACGGCTGCGCCAAATGCTGCCTGCACAAGCTGCAATATGACGACACCGGTGAGATCGATTACACCAACGTCGCCTGCCGGCTGCTCGACACGAATGCCTGCCGCTGCCGGAAATACCCGATCCGCTCCATGCTGGTGCCGGATTGCGTGCAGCTGTCGGCCGACGTGGTGGGCGGGCTGGCCTGGCTGCCGAAGACCTGCGCCTACCGCCTCGTTGACGAGGGCAAGGACCTGCCGGACTGGCACCCGCTGAAGACGGGCGACCCGCAATCGGTGCACCGGGCGGGCATGTCGGTGCGCGGCCGGGTGATCCGGGAACAGGACGCCGGCCCGCTGGAGCACCATGTCGTCGACTGGGACGACTGACATTGCCCGGCAAGGATCGGATAGCGGCTGAGGCTCCGGAGATGGAGACTGCCCGCATGACACATCTCAGCACCTCGATGCCCGACGCGGATGCCTGCTGGCAGGCCGTCGTCACCCGCGATCCCGCCGCCGACGGCCGTTTCATCTACGCGGTCCGCTCGACCGGGATCTATTGCAAGCCTTCCTGCGCCTCGCGGCCGAAGAAGCGCGAGAACGTGGACTTCTACCCGCTGCCGGAACTGGCCGAGGATGCCGGTTTCCGCGCCTGCAAGCGCTGCCGCCCGGATGCCGCCGTACCCGCCGATCCGGCGCTCGACCTCGTCCGCCGCGCCATCGCCATCCTGCACCGCCATGTCGACGAGATGGCGGAGGCGGCGCTGACGCTGGACGGACTCGGCGCCGAACTCGGCGCCAGCCCCTGGCATCTACAGCGCACCTTCTCGGCCATCGTCGGCATCAGCCCCCGGCAATATCTCGACGCGCTCCGGCTCGGTGATCTCAAGCGCCGGCTGCGGAGCGGCGCTGTCGTCACCGCCGCGATCTACGAGGCCCGCGATTCC
>JAVKCR010000415.1:0-4588 GCA_040222645.1 Rhodospirillales bacterium | reverse complement strand
TCCAGTTGGTGCGGCGGCCGAGATGGGTGACCTGCATCATCACCGCGGTGCCGTGCTCGTGGCAGGCGTCGGCCAGCTCGCGCAGCCAGGGCACGATCTCGTCCTTGTAGGCGTGCAGGTTGCCGAAGGCCGCCGGGCTGTCGCGGCTGACGATCGCCGAGCCGGCGGTCATGGTCAGGGCGATGCCGCCCTTGGCCTTCTCGGCGTGGTACAGCCGGTAGCGCTCCTTCGGCATGCCGTCCTCGGAATAGGCCGGCTCGTGCGCCGTCGACATGATCCGGTTGCGAAGCGTGAGATGCTTCAGGCGGTAGGTTTGGAGAAGGGGATCGGAAGAAGACATGAAGCGCTTTTACCCACGCCCGCGATAGGGCGCGACGCCCTGGTCGGGTATCCAGAGGTTGGCCGGCGGCACGCCGGTTGACCAGAAGACATCGATCGGAATGCCGCCGCGAGGATACCAGTATCCACCGATGCGGAGCCACCTGGGTTGCAGCAGCGCGACGAGATCCTTGCCGATACCGACCGTGCAGCCCTCGTGGAACGAGCCGTGGTTGCGGTAGCCGTAGAGGTAAAGCTTGAGCGACTTGGACTCGACCAGCCAGTCGCCAGGCACGTAATCGATCACCAGGTGTGCAAAGTCCGGCTGGCCGGTCACCGGGCAGACCGCCGTGAATTCCGGGCAGGTGAAGCGTGCAAGGTAGTCGGTGTCCGGATGCGGGTTCGGCACCTTATCGAGGATGGCCGGCTCGGGTTTGTCCGGAATGTCGGCTGTCTTGCCGAGGGCGGTCAGTTCACTGGTCATGGCTGTGTTCATCCTCGCCTGAATGCGCATGTTTCCGGTTGTTGTCCTGCCGGGAGCGGGTCCACACTGACGCCATGAACATCCGTTTTCTAGAGTCTTTTTTCCTGCTCTCGCAGAACCATTCCTTCCGGAAGGTCGCCGAGATGCAGGGGACGACGCAGCCGGCGATCTCGGCCCGGGTACGGGCGCTGGAGAACGAACTCGGCGTGCGGCTCTATCACCGCGACCAGAAGAGTTTCGTGCTGACCCCGGAGGGCGAGGCGGTGCTGAAGACCTCGGCCTCGATCCTGCGCGACTACGCCGCGCTGAAAGCGACCTTCCGCTCCGATGCCGAGATCAGGGGCACGGTCCGGCTCGGCGTGGTCGACGCCATCGCGCGGACCTGGCTGCCCGACCTGATCCGCCATCTCCGGGATGGCTATCCCGACCTGATCGTCGAACTGGCCGTCGATTCCACCGAGACCCTGCACCGCCAGGTGCGCGACGGGCGAATCTCGCTCGGCGTCGGCATCCAGCCGCTGGAGGAGATGGACACCGTCAATGTCGAGCTCTGCCGCTACGACCTCGCCTGGGTCGCGCATCCCGACCTGCTGGCCGGGCGCAAGCGCATCACGACGCAGGAACTCGCGGAACTGCCGCTGATCGAATACGCCCCGTCCTCGCCGCCGGGGCTGCTGCTCTCGGCCTATTTCGCCGATGCGGGCGCGGTGCCGCATCACATCAACGTCTCCAATTCCATGTCGACCATGATCCAGCTGGCGGTCGGCGGCCTCGGGGTCGCGGCGGTGCCGCCGGCGGCGATCGAGCGGCACCTCGCCGCCGGGCTGCTGGTCGAGATGCCGGTCTCCCGGCCGTTCCCGGCGATATCCTTCCACCTGTTCCACAAGGAACTGCCGGACAGCCCGGTCGTCCGCGCGGTGGCAGAGCAGACCGTGGCGTCGGCCCGGCATTTCAGCGCCGCCCATCCCCGCGCCTCGCTGCCGGAAGGCGATGTGAAGACCGCCATCCGATAGAAATATCTTATCGGCAAATCCAAATTATGAATTTGACCTTATCGGCCTGCGGATGGTCGAGTCGCACTGGTATCCGGCTGCCAGCCTGTCGGCCAGCCGGTTGTTATCTTGAACCGGAGCGACCATGTCCGAACGCAATCTCGCCATCGAATTCACCCAGCATAACAAGGTCTTCCCGATCGTTCTCGATTGGGTCGCGACGCCCAAGACCAGCGAAACCCTGTGGAAGGCCTTCGCCAAGCCGGCGTCGCTGACCGCCTTCCACGCGATGTTCGCGGGTCCCGAGATCATGATGGGACTGCCGGAGGAGGCGCAGACCTTCGACCCGACCTCGATTCCGAACGAGAACCAGACCTGTTTTCCGGGACCGGGTGACTGCCTATGGTATTATCAGGGCAAGTACCAGATGAAGGGACTGCCCGATGAGCTCTGGGAGATCGGGATTTTCTACGACGATGGCGGGCGCACCTTCGGGCCGCTCGGCTGGACCCCGGTCAACATCTTCGGCAAGGTCGGTGGGGACCTTGACGACTTTGCCGCCACCTGCCGCTCCATCCGTCTGGATGGTGCGAAATCCGTCGTGCTGCGCCAGGCCTGAGGGCCGGCACCACCCGTAACAAGGAGAGAGCAATGTTCACTCGACGCACCTTCACCGCGGCGCTTGCCGCGGGCGCGGCCCTGATGGCGGTTCCGGCCGTCGCCGCGGATACCCTGGTGATCAATTCCTTCGGGGGGTCATACGAGAAGACCCACCGCGACCTCGTCATCACGCCCTTCGAGGAGAAGTACGGCGTTACCGTGAAGGTGGTCACCGCCTATTCCGCCGACACCCTGGCGCAACTTCGCGCCCAGAAGGAGAACCCGCAGTTCGACGTGGTGCATTTCTCGGGCGGTCTCGAGACTGTCGCCGCCGCCGAGGGCCTGCTGGCGCCGATCAAGCCGGAAGCGCTAGCGAATTACGGCCAGATGTACCCGTTCGCGGTTGCCGATATCGGCAAGGGCGTCGGCCCGATGTACAAGGTCGCGGCCATCGGCCTGCTCTACAACACCGAGCAGGTCAGCCCGGCGCCGACAAGCTGGATGGACCTCGCCAACCCGGCCTATGCCAAGAACGTGCTGCTGACCGACGCCGCCGCCAACACCTACGGCATGCTCGGCCTGCTGATGATGAACCAGGTCGCCGGCGGTTCGATCGACGACATCCAGCCCGGCCTCGATTTCGTCTCGAAGCTGCTGAAGGCCGGCGCGACGGTGGTTTCCAAGTCGCCGGAGATCCAGCAGAACTTCGCGCAGGGCTCCGCCTGGATCGCGCCCTACGCGCAGGATTACGCCTTCACGCTGACCAAGGCCGGCCTGCCGGTGAAGTTCGTGCAGCCGAAGGAAGGGGCGGTGTTCGCGCCGATCACGGTGAACCTCGTTGCCGGCCGTCCGAACAACGACCTCGCGCTCAAGTTCATCGACTTCTCGATCCGTGCCGAAGCTTCGGCCGGCTGGGCGGAGGCGCTGCGCTACTCGCCGACCAACAAGGAAGCCAAGCTGGCGGACGACGTCGCCTCGCAGGTGATCTACGGCGAGGCCGCGGCGAAGAACCTCGTCGGGTTCGACCCGATCAAGATCGGCGACGACCGGGCGAAATGGAACGAGGCCTGGAAGCGCCTCGTCGCCCAGTAAGGACCAGATAACACGGCATGAACGGCTCCCGGAACGCGACCTCCGTCCTGCGGCACCACCGGGAGCCGCTCCTGCTTCTCTCCCCGGGCGTGGCGGTGCTGGTGCTCGCCTTCTTCCTGCCCGTCATGCAGATGCTGGTGCTCTCCGTCCAGGTGGATGACGGCGCCGGCGGCATCGCCTTCGGCTGGCGGCATTTCGCCAAGTTCTTCGTCGACGATTACTATCTCGGCGTCTCGGCGCGCACCTTCCGGCTGGCCGCCCTCATCACCTTCATCTGCTTCCTGCTCGGCTTCCCGCTGGCCTGGGTGATGGCCCGCGTCCCGGCGCGCTGGCGGATGTTCCTGATCCTCCTCGTCGTCCTGCCGCTGATGACCTCCGTCGTCATCCGCACCTTCGGCTGGCTGGTGGTGCTCGGTTCCGGCGGCCTGCTCTCCGATTTCCTCGAACTCCTCGGAATCACCGACCGGACGACGAAGCTGATGCATACCGAAAGCGGCATCGTCATCGCCATGGTGCAGGTGCTGCTGCCCTTCATGACGCTGACCATCCTCGGCGTGCTGCAGCGCATCGGGGCGGAACTGGAACAGGCGGCCCGCACCATGGGCGCCGGCTTCTGGCGGGCCATCGCCACGGTGACCCTGCCGCTGTCGCTGCCCGGCATCGTGTCGGGCTGCCTGATCGTCTTCGCGCTCTCGATATCGTCCTTCATCACCCCGACGCTGGTCGGCGGCGTGCGCCTGCCGGTGCTCGCCGGATCGATCTATTCCTCGGTCACCGGCTCCTTCGACTGGCATTTCGCCGCGGCGCAATCGGTGCTGCTGCTGGTGGCGACATTGGCGGTCATCCTGCCCTACGCCATGCTGATGCGCCGGCGCGACGCGAAGGCGGCGCGCTGATGGTCCGCGGCATTCCCTTCGCGGCGAAGCTGGCGGCGGCCTTCCTGGTCACGGGCATCGCCATCTTCATGCTGGTGCCGCTGGCCGTCGTCGTCCTCTCGTCGTTCTCGGCGAGCGAGTTCCTGGTCTTCCCGCCGCGTGGTCTGTCGCTTCGCTGGTACGGCGAGATCGTCGCCTCCGACGCCTATCTCGCCGCCGGCTGGACC
>JAVKCR010000414.1:0-6701 GCA_040222645.1 Rhodospirillales bacterium | reverse complement strand
TGCGTGGCATAGACCCGCACCCGCGCGTCCGGCGGCGGGATCAGCCGGGCGTCCAGCAGCGCCGCGTCGCCGGCCTTCGCCAGCGCCTTCTGCTGCGCGGCATGGGCCTTCGCCAGTTCCGGCTGCTTCAGGCGCGCGCGCAGGGTGGCGGCGGCGTTCATCGCGGTGCGCTGGCGATAGGTCGGTCCGAACCGGGCGAAGGCGAACCAGGCCTCGTCCCACAGGAAGACGAGATCGGGCTTGATGGCGAGGCATTCCTCCATCACCCGCTCGACGTTGTAGACCAGCCCGTCGAAGGTGCAATTGGTCAGCAGCAGCATCCGCACCCGGTCGAGCTTGCCGGCGGCGCGCAGCTTGAGCAGCTGGTGCTTGATCTCGTGCGTCGGCACCGCACCGTACATCGAATATTCGCTGAGCGGATAGGAATCGAGATAGACCACCTCGGCGCCGCTCAGCACCATGCCGTAATGGTGCGACTTGTGGCAGTCGCGGTCGACCAGCACGATGTCGCCGGGCCGGACCAGCGCCTGCACGACGATCTTGTTCGCGGTCGAGGTGCCGTTGGTGCAGAAGAAGGTCTTCTGGGCGCCGAAGGCCCGGGCCGCCAGTTCCTGCGCCTTCTTGATCGGTCCGTGCGGGTCGAGCAGCGAATCCAGCCCGCCGGACGTGGCCGAGGTTTCCGCGAGGAAGATGTTCATCCCGTAGAACCGGCCCATGTCCTGGATCCAGTTCGACTTGGTGATCGACTTGCCGCGGCTGATCGGCATGGCGTGGAAGACGCCGGTCGGCTGGCGGGAATATTCCTGCAGCGCCGAGAAGAACGGCGTCTGGTAGCGCTCGTTGATGCCGCGCAGGATGTTGAGGTGCAGCTCCGTCAGGTCTTCCTGCTGGTAGAAGACACGCCGGACATTCTTCGGCGCCCGCATCGCGACGCTTTCGACCGAGGCATCGGTCACCAGGTAGACATCGAGCTCCGGCCGGATATCCCCGATCACCTTGGCCAGCATGGTGCCGCGTTCGGAGGGCGGGATATCCTCGAGGTCCTCGCCGCGCAGACGCCAGAGTTCACGCTGCACGGGATCGAGCGCGTTGCGCGACTTGAAGGGAAAACCGTAGCGGATGGTGACGGTCTGGATGTTGTAGTTGAGCAGCACCGCGATCAGCGCATCCTCGAAGCTCGGCACCACCACGCCTTCGTAGATGAACCTGTCCTCCTGGCGCCGCATCTCCCGCAAGCCATGGCGCAGGCGGGACTCGTCGCCCGGCGACATCTGGTCGACGATCAGGCTCTCGAAATAGGGCCGGCCGAAAGCGGTCTCGTGATGACCGTGATCGGCTTCCTCGCCATCCGGAAGTTCGTCCGGGGCATGCATGACGATCTCGCGATGGCGGTAGGCGTTGGAGACCAGGGCGCGCACGATGCGCTGAGCCTGGTGGGCGAGCAGATCGTAATCGCCGCGGTCATATTGCCGCTTCAGCTGCCCGAAGGATTCCTTGCCGGGAAAGGCGAAATACATCTCGACCGGTTCGAGAATCTCGAGCGCGTCCTCGACAGCCTTGCGGGCCTTGACCTCGTCCTTCTTGCTGGCGTGTTTTTCACTCAGCCGGAGAGAGAAGTATTTCAGCTGGTTCCACGTATCCGCCCGCATCTGCGAGGCGTTGTAATACTTGCTGAGCGACTTCTGTCCCGTCGGGACGGGCAGGGCCCTGTCTGTCATGATCCCTTTTCCCCCAAAGGCAGCACCGGAAAGTCCACGACCTCACCGACACCAGTTTCGAATGCCGGCACCCCGTGCATCAGCGGCAAAGCCGACGCGGTCAGGGTCTTGCCGTCGATGCCCGCATGCGACCCCCGGGCCGGCATGGCGAGCGGGCCCAGGCTGCCGAGATAGGGATGCTGCGGAATGTTGCGGTCGTAGACCGGGAACTCGACCTTGCGGTCGCGGAAGCTCTTCAGCGGCTGGCCGAGGCCGCGCAGCCCGGTTTCGCGTTCGCGCCGCACCCGCGACAGGTCGACCTCCACCGGGATGATCTCGTTGCTGCCGCCGGATTCATAGAGAACGTGCCCGCTCGGATCGGCAATGAAAGAGCGTCCGACTCCGCCGGCGCCGACTCCGTTGATATCGATCATGTAGCACTGGTTGATGGCCGCGGAGGCCCGGCAGATGGCGCGCTCGACATCCCGGTCGATGGTGCCGGTCAAGGTCGGGTGGATGATGACCTCCGCCCCCATCGCCACCAGCGAGCGGGTGGTTTCCGGGAACCACATGTCGTAGCAGATGGAGAGACCGAAACGGCCGACTTCCGGAACGTCGAACACCAGGAAATCGCTGCCCGGCTCCACCCCCTTCTCGTAGGGCATGAACGGAAACAGCTTGCGGTGACGGCCGATCACCCTGCCCGTCGGGTCGATGACGCTGGCGGTGTTGTAGACATGCTCGCCGTCGCGCTCGAACATCGAGCCGGGCACCAGCCAGACGCCATGCCGTGCCGCCATCTCGCAGAACGCGGCTTCCGCGGGTCCGGGAAGCGTCTGGACGTTCTGCATCAGGGGACCGAATGGTGCGAGTTCGCTGAACACCACCATCTGGACCCAGGGAAACGTCGCCATCGTGATGTTGAGCTGGTGTCCCATGGCCTCGATATTGCTCTCGGTCGCGGACACATGCATCTGAACGCCGGCTATGGCGAAGGGAACCATTCAGGAAACTCCTGGTCAAAAAAAGGCCTGTCCGGGGAAGTCTAACATCCCCGGACAGGCATCAAGCAAGCTTAAGCGGCGGCGGCCTTTGCCGTCGCGTCGGCGATGACGCCCTCGAGGACGGTCATGCCCTCGTCGATAATGGCGTCGGATGCGGTCAGCGGCATCATCAGCCGAAGCGCATTTCCATGCATGCCACAGGCAAGCAGGATCAGGCCGCGATTGAGCGCCTCGGTGATGATCGCCTTGGTCAGGGCGCCGTTCGGCTGGCGGGTGACGCTGTCGGTGACGAACTCGACCGCCAGCATGGCGCCGAGGCCGCGGACATCGCCGATCACGTCGAGGCCGAGATTGGCGCGAAGCGCCGTGAAGCGGTTGCGCAGCCACTCACCGATATAGAGCGATCGGTCGAGCAGACCTTCCGTCGCCAGAGCCTCGATGGCGCCCAGCGCCGCCGCGCAGGCGACCGGGTTGCCGCCATAGGTGCCGCCGAGACCGCCCGGCTCCACCGCGTCCATGATGTCGGCGCGGCCGATGACGCCGGAGAGCGGATAGCCGCCGGCGAGGCTCTTGGCGACCGCGATCAGGTCTGGCACGACGCCCGAATGCTCGATCGCGAACCACTTGCCGGTACGACCGAAGCCGGACTGGACCTCGTCGGCGATCAGCAGGATCCCGTGCTTGTCACAGATTGCGCGGAGCGCACGGAGGAACTCGAACGGCACCGGGTAGTAGCCGCCCTCGCCCTGCACCGGCTCGATGACGATCGCGGCGACCCGATCGGCCTGCGCGTCGGTCATCAGCAGGCGTTCCAGCGCGACGATGGCGTCGGCAACGGAGATGCCCGCCTTGTCGTTCGGGAAGCAGGAGCGGAAGATGTCGGCCGGGAACGGGCCGAAATCCTTCTTGTAGGGATAGACCTTGCCGGTCAGGCCGAGCGTCATCATCGTGCGGCCGTGATAGGCGCCGTCGAAGGCGATGACGCCGGTACGCCCGGTCGCGGCGCGCGCGATCTTCACCGCGTTCTCGATGGCTTCCGCACCGGTGGTGAGGAAGATCGTCTTCTTGTCGAAATCGCCGGGGGCGAGATCGTTCAGCTTCTCGGCAAGCTCGATATAGCTCTCGTACGGCACGACCTGGAAGCTGGTATGCGTGAAGCGCTCTTCCTGCTCCCGCGCACGGCCGACGACCGTCGGGTGGCAGTGGCCGGTATTGAGCACGGCGATCCCGCCGGCGAAGTCGATATAGCGGCGACCTTCGACATCCCAGAGTTCCGCGTTGGCGGCACGCTCGGCATAGATGCTGCAGGCGTTGGCGACGCCGCGCGGCACGGCATTCTGGCGCCGGGCATGGAGTGAAGAGTTGGTATTCATGACATCGGCTCCTTTTTGAAATCTGTCAGATCCGGAGGGTTGCTTTCCGGAGCGTGGAAAATACAGATTGTCATGATACTTAACAAATGAATTCCGCGATACCCTCGGTTTACCCCTAGTTTTCTGCCGTTTAATAAGATACCATTCCGTGTGTGTTTAATTTAATGAACAGTTGAAATGCGCGAAGTCGGCCACAGAATCAAGGTCTTGCGGAAACGTCTCGGCCTGTCGCAGCGCGAGCTCGCGCGGCGGGCGGGAATCACCAATGCATCGATCTCGCTGATCGAGCGCAGCCAGATGAGCCCGTCGGTCGCCTCGCTTAAGAAGGTGCTCGATTCGCTCGGCGTCTCGATGAGCGAGTTCTTCTCCGGCCGCGCCCTGTTCGACGACAAGATTTTCTTCACCGCCGACGAGTTGACGGAGATCGGGGAGAACGGGGTATCCTTCCGCCAGGTCGGCCAGGATCTGGACGGCCGCGCATTGCAGGTGCTCCATGAATTCTACCGGCCCGGCTCCGACACCGGCGAACAGCTCTATACCCACACCGCCGAGGAATCGGGCGTGGTGGTGCGCGGCCGCATCGAGATCACGGTCGGCGCGGAAACCCGCGAGCTCGGGCCGGGCGATGCTTATTACTTCGACAGCCGCCTGCCGCACCGCTTCCGCAACCGGGGCGACGAGGAATGCGAGATCGTCAGCGCCTGCACGCCGCCGACCTTCTGAGCAGCCGGACGCATGATCGCCGCCCGCGACTGGCTGGGCACCCCGTCGCTCGACTGGGGGGATGACGGCGCACCGCGCTCCGGCGCCTTCGGCGACATCTATTACGACCCGGCAGACGGGCTCGCCGAGACCCGCTTCGTCTTCCTCGACGGCGTCGGGGGTGCGGACCTGTTCCGCGGCCGGTCGCATACCACGATCGCGGAGACCGGCTTCGGCACCGGGCTCAACTTTCTCGCCGCCTGGGACCTCTGGCTGAAAGCCGGCAGGCCGGGCCGCCTCACCTACATCTCCGTCGAAGGCTACCCGCTCACGCCCGCCGAGATGGCGCAGGCGCATGCGCCGTTCGCTGAACTTGCTCCCCTGTCCCGGCAGTTGGTCGCCGCCCTGCCGCCGTCAATCCCGGGCTTCCACCTCGTCGAACCG
This sequence comes from Rhodospirillales bacterium, assembly GCA_040222645.1. GTDB lineage: Bacteria > Pseudomonadota > Alphaproteobacteria > Rhodospirillales > HT1-32 > HT1-32. Next base: position 1,481 of record JAVKCR010000414.1, on the reverse strand, counting down.
GAGGACGGGCTTCGCCTGCTGCTGCTCTACGGCGCGGCGGGCGAGATGCTGCGCCAGCTCGAGGCCCGGGCCGATGCCTGGTTCCTCGACGGGTTCGCGCCGTCGCGCAATCCGGATCTCTGGTCGGACGAGGTGCTGCGCGAGATCGGCCGCCTGTCCGGACCCGGCACCCGGCTCGCCACCTTCACCGCGGCCGGCGCGGTTCGGCGCGGTCTTACAGCCGCCGGATTCGAGGTACGCAAGGCACCGGGCTTTGCCGGCAAGCGCGAACGGCTGCTCGCCCAAATGCCGGGCACTTCCGCGGCAGACCCGGCAAGGCCGTCGCCAGTGATCGTCGGGGACGGCATCGCCGGCCGCCTGCTTGCCCGCGCCTTCCACCGGCGCGGCATCGGGGCGCGGATACTGGCGCCCATGGCCAAGGATAGCGGGTCCGGGTCGCGCAACCCGGTGCCGCTGGTGACCCCCCGGCTGACGCTGCATCCCGGCGCCTACGGGCGGTTGCAGGACCAGGCCTGGCTCGCGGCGACCCGCTGTTACGATGCCATCGCCGCCGCCGGCCGGCCCGTCTGGCTCGACCCGCGGGGCGCCACCGCCATCGCCCGCGAATCCGGCGATGCCGACCGCCAGCGCCGCCAGCTCGAATTCGCCGGCTGGCCGGCCGAGATCGGCGCCCGGCTGAAGACCGACCGCATCGGCGGCCTGCCCGCCCCTTATGGCGGCGTGCATTTCCCCGCCGCCGGCGGTCTCGACCGGGCGGCGCTGTTCGAGAACCTGCAGCGCCTCACCGGTCCCGCGGAGATCTGCCCGGACCTCTCGATCCTGCGCGGCACGGATGGCTGGCAGGTCGCCGCCGGCGGGCGCCGGGTGATCGAGACCGACTGCCTGATCGTAGCCGCCGGGGCGCTGACGACCGACTTCCTGCCGGAACTCGCCTCGGTCGCCAACCGGGTGCGCGGCCAGGTAGAATTCGCCGCCCCCGGAAATGGCGGCCCGGCGTTCACCTTCGGCTCCTACCTGACGCCGGACATCACGCTCCCGGACGGCCGGACCCTCCGCGCCTTCGGGGCGACTTTCAACCGCGACGCCGAATTCGGCGACGGCGCCGCGCCGATGCTCGGGGCGGAGAGCGAGGAGAATCTCCGGCAATTGCGCGACCGCCTGCCCTATTGCGGGCCCGTCGGCGACGGACGTTTCGTTCTCGCCGGCCTCGGATCGCGCGGCTTCACCCACGCGCCGCTGATGGCGGACTGGCTCGCCGCCCTGGCCGCCGGCGACCCGCTGCCGCTCCGCCGCGATATCGCCGAGGCGCTGTCGCCGCGGCGGTTCGGCTGGGCGGATTAGGCGATCCGCCGGTTACGACAGGCTATCCGGCCCCCTGAGACGGCGGAGCCTGCGCCCGGGAAGGGCGCCTGCGCCGGTGGGGGGTCTTCGACAGCCAGGAACTCGTCATCCCGGGGCCGCCGTCAGGCGGAGCCCGGAAC
>JAVKCR010000413.1:0-8864 GCA_040222645.1 Rhodospirillales bacterium | reverse complement strand
CTTGGTCATGAAGCCGGCCTCGACCGCCTTGATGCACACGTCTTCAAGGGTCTCGGCGAACTTCACCACGTCGGGGGTGTCGTCGAAATTGCCGCGATGCGCGAGACCGCGCGTCCAGGCGAAGATCGAGGCGATCGGGTTGGTCGAGGTTTCCTTGCCCTGCTGATGCTGGCGGTAGTGGCGGGTGACGGTGCCGTGGGCGGCTTCCGCTTCGACCGTCTTGCCGTCCGGGGTCATCAGCACGGAGGTCATCAGGCCGAGCGACCCGAAGCCCTGGGCCACGGTGTCCGACTGCACGTCGCCGTCATAGTTCTTGCAGGCCCAGACATAGCCGCCGGACCATTTCATCGCACAGGCCACCATGTCGTCGATCAGCCGGTGTTCGTAGGTGATGCCCTTGTCCTTGAAGGCATCCTTGAACTCGGTCTCGTAGACTTCCTGGAAGATATCCATGAAGCGGCCGTCATACTTCTTCAGGATGGTGTTCTTGGTCGAGAGATAGACCGGCCAGCCGAGATTGAGGCCGTAATTCATGCAGGCCCGGGCGAAGCCGCGGATCGATTCATCGAGGTTGTACATGGTCATGGCGATGCCCGGTTCCTGGGCATGGAACACTTCATGCTCGATGGTATCGGAGCCGTCATCGGGAACGAACTGCATGACGAGCTTGCCCGGACGGTCGAACAGCATGTCGGTCGCGCGGTACTGATCGCCGAAGGCGTGGCGGCCGATGACGATCGGCTGCGTCCAGCCGGGCACCAGGCGCGGGACGTTCGAAATCACGATCGGCTGACGGAAGATGGTGCCGCCGAGAATGTTGCGGATGGTGCCGTTCGGCGACCGCCACATCTGTTTCAGGCCGAATTCCTCGACGCGCCCCTCGTCCGGGGTGATCGTCGCGCATTTGACGCCGACGCCATATTCCTTGATGGCATTGGCGGCATCGATCGTGACCTGGTCGTTTGTCTGGTCGCGATACTCGACCCCGAGGTCGTAATATTTCAGGTCGATATTGAGGTACGGCAGGATCAGTTTGTCTTTGATGAACTGCCAGATGATGCGGGTCATTTCGTCGCCGTCGAGTTCGACGACCGGATTCTTGACCGTAATCTTGCCCATGTTTGAGTCTCCGGAAAGCTGAGTTCTGTCGGAAAAGAATCCGGCGCGAAGGGGAGCGCCCGCCACCGCGTCGGGAGCGCGGAAGATAGCCAACGCCACCGCTTTCCGCAAGAAGCGCTACCTGTGTTTATGGATCAGGTAGGCAAGGGCCCCGGCAAAGAAGAGCGGGGCGAGCAGCAGGATCGGCGGACCGAAGAACAGGCCGGTCGCGGCAAGCCCCGTCCATTTCCGCCAACCCCGTGACAGCCGCGCGATCGCCAGGATCATGGTAAAGGGCATCAGGTAGCAGAGAAACCAGTAGGCCTCGTTCGAGAAGGCATGCACCGTATCGAGCGGCGAGGCGCTGAAGACAACGGTGAAGATCCAGGATTCGTTGATATAGAGCAGCGAGGTTAACCAGTGGAGCGGCAGGCGCCAGAGCGCATCGGCACCCGAAAGCAGAACCGGCAGGGCGCCTTTCTCGACATCGAAATAAACGACCCGGTCATAGAGTTCCGGCGCCTTCATGAAACCGATCATGTCGAGGATCGGGGTCAACAGCAGCATGGGAACCACCAGGTAGACCAGGCTCCAGTACCGTTTGAGGATGACCTTGCCGGCATCGCCGACGGTCCGGTCAACCGAGAGCATGGCGAAATAGCCGGAAACCATGAAAAAGGCCGGTACGGCAAATCGCGGGGCATTGCCGTCGAAGCCGGGAATACGCCAGCTCGAGAAGACATCGAAACTGAAATGTCCGAGCACGATGGCTGCCATTGCGAGGATCTTGACGATATTCACGGCGTCGCTCATGGCGGGCTCGATCGCCATCGCGTCCTTGCGCTCTTCCGGTCCCCCGTCCCTCTCGTCAGGATTCAGGCGTTCGTTCAGGCGATCGAGATAGCGCCGCTTGAAGCCGTCGAACCAGGGCTTCTGAAAAAGGCAGAGCCAGCCGGCGAGAATGCTGAGTCCGGTGGCGGATACCAGCAGGATGGCCTGGCTCGCATCGGATGCCGGATCGTGCCCGATCATTGCCGCAACGAAATAGAGCAGGGGGAAATGGAAGACGAAAACCGGAACCGTGTAGCCGGCCGCAACAGCGATCCTGCGCGATGTCGATCGAGAAAAGAGGCTGCCGGTGAAGATCCACGGCATCGTCAGGAGCAGGCCGAATAGGAAGACCATGTGGCCGTATTGCAGCAGGAAGCGTTTGCTCAACCCGAGATGCTGACGGTACTCGTAGCTTGCGAGGGTTTTCGAGAAGGCATAGAGATCCTCGCCGGAATTGGTGTAGAGGAAGGCGCCATAGCCGGCGGCGATCAGGCCCGCGGCAGCCAATGCCTTCGTTCTCGATCCAGCGGTTGACCGCCCGTCCATCGCCTTTTCCCGTTACATGCGTCAGGTCTTCTCCGCGTCGAACGCCTCTTGCGAATGTGCCCGTTCGAGAAGGTCGAACAGGTCGTCCAGATTGTCGACGAAGGATACCGCCCGTCGTGTCTCTTCCCCGGCAAACCCGTTCTCGATCAGTCGGTCGATGAGGTCGGCCAACGGCGTCCAGCAGCCATCGATATCGACGACGACGATCGGTTTGTCGTGAAGTTTGAGTGTTCGCCAGGTCAGCACTTCGAAGAATTCCTCAAGACTGCCGATTCCGCCCGGCATGACGACGAAGGCGTCGGAGCGTTCGGTCATCAGGCTCTTGCGTTCATGCATGCTGCCGACGACGATCAGTTCGTCGCAGGTGCGGTTGCCGACTTCCGCCTTCTCGAGGAAGTCGGGGATGATGCCGACAACCCGGCCGCCGTTTTCCTGGCAGGCCTGCGCCACTTCACCCATGATCCCGATCCGACCGCCCCCATAGACCAGACCCATCCCGCGTTCGGCCATGCCTCGGCCAAGTTCTGCTGCGGCATGGCGCCATGTCGGCTTGGTTCCGGTGCGCGCGCCACAGAAGACACAGACGGATTTGACTAGGCTCATTGGATACTCCGGAAAGGTCAGAGGGATTGCCGGCGGCAGCCGGATCGATATGCGACGCGCTCAAAGATAGGTCACGACGGCCCAGACCGCGAGGCCCGATACCAGCAGGATCACGAAAGCGAGCAAGGGCGAGCCCTTGACCGCCGGTCCGTCTTCCGGTGGCCCGTCGTCAATCTTCTCTCCGGTGATCATCGGCAGGATCAGGTTGGTCTTCTTCACCGCCAGGTAGAAGAGAACGGCAAGGATATGCACCACGATGAGGACCTGCAGCACGTTCCAGCCGAGATGATGCAGGCTGACCATGACGTCGCTGGTCTCCTTGCCGACGAGATGGAACAGCGGGCCTTCGTAGAGTATGTCATCATTTCCGAACAAACCGGTGATCGCCTGGAAGGCGAGCAGGCCGATCAGCGCGATTACCGAAAGGGCTCCGAGCGGATTGTGGCCTCGCGCCGGACGCCCATCCTTTTCGCCGCCACCGCGGAGATATCCGACAATTGCACCCGGTCCCCGGACGAAATTCGAAAAACGCGAATGGCGTCCGCCGACGAAGCCCCAGGCAATGCGGAACAGCAGCAGCGCGAGCACGCCGTACCCGGCTCTGGCATGCCATTCCCGGTTGTCGATCGAGGAACTGAACTCGGCCATGTACCAGGCAAGTGCGACCAGGATCACCAGCAGCCAGTGGAACAATCGCGTCGGCAGATCCCAGACCGTTGATTTCTCATGCCTGTCCATGATTTCGTCTCCTCACCGAACCCGCCATAAAGATAGCCTATCCTTGCACCGGGACAACCGGACGCTCAATACTCTCTACCCGATGGCTCACGGCAGGGTGAAAATTTGCGCCGGGGCCCGCTTATCTGTAATCTTCCCGACTTGTCTGGCGGAGCAGCGATTTGCGTTCGATCATCTATGTAGCCGTGGCTGGCGCGCTGGCGATACTCGTCGCGCTCTATCTCAACATCCGGGAGTCCGGAGAGGAGAGTGCCGATTCGTCCGCCCCTGCGACATCAGCGCCCGAAGCATCGGCGCCGGTTGCACAATCCCCGCCGGATCCCGCTTCATCAGATGCAGTCCCGGAGGCGACGCCGCAGGCGGAGGCGCCGGCTGGCAGCAAGGCGTCGCCTGTGGATCAAACGGCCGTGACCGATGGCAAGCCGGAAACCGAAACCTCATCCGGTGCCAAGCCGGTTGACGAACCGGCCGAGAATGCTGCCCCCAAGCCGCCGAGCTATGACATCGTCAGGGTCAATCCGAAGGGTGACGCCGTTATCGCCGGTCGGGCCGTGCCCGGATCGACGGTAGACATTCTCGAGGGTGACAAGGTGATAGGCTCGGTCCAGGCTGACCGGCGCGGCGAATGGGTTTTCGTACCCGATCAGCCGTTGACGCCTGGCGACAAGCAATTCTCCCTGTCGGCGGAAACACCGGGTGGCAAGAGGCTCGAATCCGAAACCGTCGTGGTGATGTCGATCCCCGAGCCCGGCCCACGACCCGGCGCGGCCGGTGATTCCGGTGTGGTCGTGCTGAAGTCCGGGGATGCCGGAACGGACCCTGCGGGGTCAGCCTCAACAGCAGCGGACACGCCAGCCGCCATGCGATCGGCCCCTGCCGGAACCGGCCAGAATGAACAATTGGCATCGGAGGCAAGTCCGGCGGCGCCGACCGCGCCCCCTGCCAACCCGGATGCGGCGTCTGCTGCCGAGAAGCCCGTGGTCGTCGAGATCGCCCGGAACGGCGGACAGGCGGCGCGCATCCTGCAGGGGCCGAAGGAAGGCGTACGCTCCGGTGACCTGTCGCTTGATTCGATCAATTACGATGAAAAGGGCAATCTCAGCATCCAGGGGCAGGCGCCGGAAGGCGCACGCGTACAATTGTATCTCGACAACAAGTTCGTCGGTACGGCGGAAAGCGAAAAGGACGGCAAGTGGACGGTGAATCCCTCCCAGGAAGTCCCGCCGGGCAATTATACCCTGCGTGTCGACCAGGTGGCCGACGCCGGAAACGTACGTTCACGTCTTGAGATTCCGTTTGCCCGTGCAGCGCCGATCGCTGATCTTCCGGAAGGATCGTTCGTCATCGTTCAGCCGGGCAACTCGCTCTGGCGTCTTGCCAGGCGTACGTATGGCAGCGGCTTCGACTTCGTGCAGATCTATCGTGCGAACAGCGACCAGATTCTCGATCCGGACCTGATCTATCCCGGACAGATTTTCACCTTGCCGGCGGCGAACTGACGATTATATCGGTTAACGCCGGAACGGCGGTCCCGATGGCAGGCCGCAGAGCAATGGAGACCTCATGGATACCCTGAAGGCGGTTATCGTACCGATCAATCGCGAAGGCTGGCCCTTCGTACTCCTGTTCGCGGTCGTGTCGGTGCTGCTCGGCGGTCTGGTCTGGGCGCCGCTCGGCTGGTTCGGCGCGATATTGACGGTGTGGTGCATCTATTTCTTCCGTGATCCGGACCGTCATACGCCGACCCGAGACGGGCTGGTGATCAGCCCGGCGGACGGCGTCGTGCAATCTATCGTGGAAGCAACGCCGCCGCCGGAACTGGACATGGGTTCCGAAGCCCTGACGCGTGTTGCCGTGTTCATGAATGTTTTCGATGTGCATGTGAACCGGATTCCGGTTGAGGGCGTGGTCAAGCGCCTGGCCTATAGGCCGGGTGCCTTTCTCAATGCTTCATTCGACAAGGCGAGCGAGGACAACGAACGGCAATCCGTGCTGCTGGAGACCGATGGTGGCAAGGAAGTCGCTTTCGTGCAGATTGCCGGTCTCGTGGCGCGACGGATCATCTGCGACCTCGAGGATGGTCAGCGGGTGGTGACCGGTCAACGCATGGGGATGATCCGTTTCGGCAGCCGGGTGGATGTCTATCTGCCGAAAGGCGTCAATCCGCTGGTTGCCGTTGGTCAGCGCGCTGTCGCCGGCGAGACCGTGCTTGCCGATATGAAGTCTCGCGAGAAGCAGCGGCAGGGCGAGGTTCGCTGAGATGACCGGCGGCCGCCGACTTCGCGGAATTTCGATCAACGTCCTGATCCCCAACATGATCACGGTGGCAGCTCTCTGCGCCGGCCTCACGGCGATCAGGTTCGCACAGCAGGATCGATGGGAAGCCGCAGCCTTCGCCATTGCTGCGGCCGCCTTCTTCGACGGTCTCGACGGGCGCATGGCGCGATTGCTGAAGAGTTCCAGCAAGTTCGGCGCGGAACTCGATTCGCTGTCGGATGTCGTCAGTTTCGGTGTCGCGCCGGCCATGGTCCTCTATTTCTGGACCATGCAAAGCGCGGACCCGTTCGGCTGGGGACCGGTCATGCTCTATGCGGTCTGCTGTGCACTCCGGCTCGCCCGATTCAACACGGCCCTCGAGGCGCCGCCACCGGCCTGGTCTGCAAACTATTTTACCGGCGTGCCGGCGCCGATGGCCGCAGGCCTGGTGCTGTTTCCGCTGGTCATGTCGTTCGTCACCGGCTCCGCCTTTTTCTCGCATCCCGCTGTCGTCGCCCTGTTTCTCATCGGCGTATCGATTCTCATGGTCAGCCGTATTCCGACCTTTGCCTTCAAGAAGGGGCGCGTTCCCGCCAGGTTCGTCCTTCCGTTCCTCCTCGGTGTGGGGCTTGTCGGTGCTTTCCTGGTCAATACACCCTGGGCGACCTTGGCCGTTTTTCTCGGTGGTTACATTCTCAGCATTCCGCTGGCTATCAGGTCTTTCGGGAAGGTGAAGCGGCGCGCCGAGGCCGGAGAATTTGACGAGGATGATGATGTCGTTGCCGACGACGACACGGACGACGTGGCGAATGTGTCGGAATTTGACAAAAAACCCCCAACATAAAGACAAATAGATAATCTTATATCGATATTAAAGTGCCATGTATGGCTGTATATGGCACTTCAGAGTGAGAAAAATATCCCTATTTTTGTAATTCTGCCGATAGCTCTTCGGGGCATCGACGCGGTCGGCTATCTTGGATCTTGATGGAGTGATTTTCGTCACAGATGTGGCGTGGTCACGCTGTCAGAGTTCAGGTGCGGCATTTTGCCGCTAAACGGGTAGGCGGATCGAGTTCAGGGTCAGGATTCGATCACCAAAAAACAGGGTTGAATCACATGGCTGACGAACAGCGTCCGGAAGACGAACGTCCGGAAGACGAGAACATCGAGCAGCAGGAAGGTCCCGAAGGCGGGGCCGGCGAGCAGGCCGAAGCGGGGGCTGCGCCGCCCGATTCGGGTCCGGGAACGGAGCCTGATGAGGAGGATGAGGAAGAGGAGGCCCGCGAGGACCTCGACGACCTCACCGTCCTGCAGGATACCGAGACGGCCGATCTCGACGCGGTCGAGAGTTCAGGTGCGGGAGACGATGATTCGGAGGACCTCACCAACCTCTCGAATATCAACATGGGCAGCCAGCAGACCACCGATCAGGTTATCGGCGGCCTGATCCCGGACGACGCACCGCCAGTTCCCGGCGTCTTCGTCGACCCCGAGCCCTTTGAACCCCAGGGCAATCCGCTTCCCGATATCGACCTGAACGATTTCACCGTTACCAACGAAAGCCGGCCGCCTGAAGAGGTGGACCCGCTGTTCTTTACTTTCGACAACGAGATCGAGCGCCCGGAAAGCCTTGAGGAGCCTGACGAGATCCTCGAGGAGGATATCGAGGATCCGGAAGGCTTTGATGAAGATCCGGAAGGTGGTCCGGTTGCGCAGCCTTTCTTCTTCATTCCGCCGGATGATCCGCTTCCTCCGCCTCCGCCTCCGCCTCCGCCGGCGCCGGTACCTGTGCTGGATGTCGTCGACGCGATCGTCGACGAGGATGACCTGCTGTTCGGTACCGATGGCAGCGATTCGCTGACCGTCACGCAGCCGATCACCATCGATCTCGGCGGGTCTGGCTTCGCGGATCTGCGTTTTTCGGCGCTCACCACCGATGATCTCGACAATCTCGGTCTCACGGCCAACAACGAGACGATCAGTTACTCCCTCGACGTCACCGGCCGGACCATCACGGCCGAATCGTCCGATGGCGATCCGATCTTCACCATAACGCTGAACGTCAACAACGACGGTACCTACGCCTACACCTTCACCCTCGAAGGAAACATCGACCACGATTTCGGCGATGGTGAGAACGTCCAGAATTTTCCCTTCGAGTTCGAGGTGGAGAATACCGACGGTATCGTGTCGACCGATACGTTCACGGTCGGAGTCATTGACGATGTTCCGGTTGCGAACCCGGATTCCGTCTCCGTCGATGAAGACGATCTTGCCGATGGTACGGATGCCACGAAGGAATCGCTGTCCGTTACGGGTGATCTGAATATTGAATATGGCGCTGACTCTCAGCTTGCCAGCGCCAGTTTCGTCAGCACCAACAGCCTGGATGCGCTGGGTCTGACGTCGGGTGGCGTTGCGATCGATTATGCCATCACCAATGGTGGCCAGACGATCGAGGCGACCGCGGGCGGCAATCCTGTGTTCACGATCGACCTGAACCAGGGCGGCACCTATACCTTCACGCTTCAGGACTCGCTCGATCATCAGTCTGGTTCCGGTCAGAACACCCAGAATCTGCCCTTCACCGTGACCCTTGTCGATGGCGACGGTGACGAATCCGATGTGTCGTTCAATGTTTCTGTCGTTGACGACGTGCCGGAAGCGGCGGAGGTTGCGACCCCGCAGGTGGCCGACACGGTCACGCTGGACGAGGACGATCTCTCGGACGGCACCGACGACACCAAGGAGAGCCTCAGCGCGTCCGGGGATCTCGGCCTCGACGGCGA
>JAVKCR010000412.1:0-5177 GCA_040222645.1 Rhodospirillales bacterium | reverse complement strand
GCGTTCGAGGGCGCCATGAAGCGCCGGGAAGCCGCCGCGAGGTCGAGCGGGCTGGAAACCGAGACTGCCGCCCGAAGGCCCGAATCTCGCCCGCTGCGGATCAGGTGATTGAGCAGGATCACCCCGCCGAGCGAGACGCCCATGGCGACGATACCCGCCTCCCCGACAAGTCGCCCGTCTCGGGCGAGATGCAGAAGGGCCAGCGCCAGATCGGCGGTATGGCCGGAATGGTATCCCTTGCGGCAGCGCGCCTCGGACGGACCCGCCCCTCGCAGGTTCAGGCGCGCCACCGCATGGCCGCGGCCCATGAACCAGGCCGCGCTCATGCGCTGGTTCATGCTGTCCTCGCAGCCGGACAGGCCGTGAATGAGCAGGATCAGCGGTTTGCCGTCGGGATCATGGTTCTCGGGCACGGAGAGCTTGAGCGCGATCACGTCGCCGCTGCCGTCATCCGTTTCCAGCCAGATTCGCTGTCCGGAATCCGGTGGTATCCGGCCGGCCCTACGCATGGTGACGTTGCGGATGGTCTGCAGGTGACCGCCGATCCAGGGGAAACGCTGGCGGAACCCCTCCTCAGCCATCGCCGTCGTCGAGCCACTCGCGTATCGCTGCAATCTGGTCCTCCGCCATCAGGGCCGGCGCATGTCCGACGCCGGGTATCGTGATCAGGTCCGCCTTCGGTCCCCGCTGCGTCATCTCGTGGGCGGTATCCGCCGGCAGGATGTCTGAATACTCGCCGCGTATGACAAGAACGGGACATTTTATCGCATCCCAGATGAACCAGAGGATAACGTCCTGCAATTCAGCCGCCAGAATGGGTTCCGCGATCGCCGGATCGTAATGCAGCCGCCATTTTCCGCCCTCCTCGCGGGATGAATGGACGGCCATGTGACGCCATTGCGCGTCGGTTAGCGGCCCGAACGGTTCATGCACCTTGCGGAGATGGGCCTCGATATCGTCCAGCGACTCGAACTCGAACGTCATTGCAAGGTAGGTGGCGATGCGCTGCAGGGCGGCCTTGGGGATGAACGGCCCGACATCGTTAAGGACCATCTTGCGCACGGGCGCATCGGGGCTTGCCGCCAGCATCATGCCGATCAGCCCGCCCATGGAGGTGCCGATCCAGTCCACCTGCTCGACCCCGAGCCGGGAGATCAGCATCGCCATGTCGGAAACGTAGTTCGGATAGGCGTAGGTCGCGGAATCGCGCATCCAGTCGCTGTCGCCGCGCCCCACCACATCGGCGCAGACCACCTTGCGGTCGCGGGCGAGGTCCTGCGCCAGGAAATCGAAATCGCGGGCATTGCGGGTCAGGCCGTGCACGCAGAGCGTGACCGGGGCGTCATGCACACCGCCATCCCACTCCACGTAGGCCTGGCGGTGGAAACCGCCGGGACCGATCCCGAAACAGCGCCTGTGATGTGGCTCCATGCTGCCTGTTCCTGACTGTTTGCCGTGTCGATGTGCACAGAACCGGCTTGCAGTCCTGTTTCCATGCGAGAGTAATGCCCGGGCCGGGATCGACAAGGGGATTACGGGAGCGCACACGGCATGAAAGGCAGACATCGGCTGATCAAGGCATCGATCGCGACGTTCCTGTTCGCGCTTCTCGGCGCGTCCGTGCCGCCGTTCCTGTCGCTGCCGCCCGTGGATGGCCATATCGGCCTCGGCGCAGGCAGCCCGGAAGCGACTGTCCGCCGCGACGAGCACGGCGTGCCATCGATAGAGGCGGCCTCTCTCCGGGATGCCTATTTCGCGCTCGGCTTCGTTCACGCGCAGGACCGGCTCTGGCAGATGGAGGGCATGCGACGCCTCGGCGCCGGCAGGCTGTCGGAGGTTGTCGGTTCCGCGACCCTATCGGTTGACCGCACCATGCGCACCCTCGGCCTCTACCGGCTGGCGGAGGGCGATGCGGCAGCCCTGCCGCCGGCCCGGCGGGCGGAAATCGATTCCTACGCCGCCGGAATCAATGCCTGGCTCGGCGATCCCCGAAACGTGTATCCACCGGAGTTTGCCCTCCTCGGTTTCCGACCGGAACCTTGGAAGCCCGCCGATACGCTGGTCTGGGCCCGGATCATGGCGATGCGCCTGTCCGGCAACTGGCTGGAGGAATTGTTGCGGCTGGGCCTGTCCGGCGAGCTGACGATCCGCCAGATCGCCGAACTCTGGCCGGATGGCGGTGCGGTGCCGCAGGCCACCGGACAGCCCGTTGCCGCCGCCGGTTCGGCAAGCATTCGCGCCATACTGCACGCGATTTCCGCGGCGGTGCCGCCGACCACCGCGTCCAACGCCTGGGCCATCGGCGGCGGGCTGACGGAAAGCGGCGCACCGATACTCGCCAGTGATCCGCATCTCGGCTTCTCGGCGCCGGTGCTCTGGTACCTGGCGCGGATCGAGACGCCTGAGGCGGTGCTGGCGGGCGCCAGCGTGCCCGGCGTGCCGGCCATACTTCTCGGCCGCAACCGCCGGCTTGCCTGGGGCATGACGACGACGCACAGCGACACCCAGGACCTGTTCGTCGAACGCACCGATCCAGCCAATCCCGACCGCTATGCAACGCCGGACGGCTGGCGCGACATGGCAGTACGCATCGAAGAGATACGCGTGCGCGATGGCGAGACCGAACAACTCAGGGTCCGCGTAACGCGTCATGGTCCTGTCGTCTCCGATCTTGACGGGATCGGGGACGATAAACTTACGCTGGCGCTCCGGTCGACCGCGCTGGAACCGGCGGACGGCATCGCGGGCGCGGTGCTGGAACTGGCCCTCGCCGGCTCGGTCGATGCGGCGATAGAGGCGCTCCGGGCGGCCGGCGCGCCGCAGCAGAATGTCGTGCTGGCCGACCGGGACGGGGCGATCGCGATGATCTCTCCTGCCCGCGTGCCGATGCGCAAGGCGGGTGACGGCCGCGCACCGGTCGATGGCGAGAGCGGTGTCTTCGACTGGGCCGGGTTCGTGCCCTTCGACGAATTGCCGCTTGCGCGCGGTGAACCCGGTGGCTGGATCGGCAATGCCAACAACCGACCGGTGTCGCCGGACTATCCGCATCTGCTCGCCGCGGACTGGCCGTCCGCGGATCGCATGCAACGCCTTGCCGGGCAATTGTCCACGGCGACGCCGAAGACGCCTGCTGCCAACGCGGCGCTGCAAATGGATGTCGTCTCGGTGATGGCGGCACAGTTGCTGCCCCGCATGCTGGCGCTGACCGACGCCGATGCCGGCAACGGCGCGGTCCGTGCCGCGCTCGACATGCTGAAGGGCTGGGACCGGGCCATGAAGGCCGATCGCCCGGAACCGCTGGTCTTCGCGTTCTGGCTGCGGAACTTCGCCCGTGCGCTCTATGCCGACGAGACCGGTGCGCTCTATTCGAGCTTCGGCGAACCCCGGCCGGATTTCCTCCGCTTCGCCCTGACACCCGAGGGTGCGGGCTGGTGCGATGATATCACGACGGCCGAGAAATCCGAAAGCTGCGGAGAGATCCTCACCACCAGTCTTGCCGACACCATCGCCATGCTTGGCGGCGATCCGTCGGAGAGAACCTGGGGAGAACGCCATCATGCCGTGTTCTCGCATACGATCTTCCGGCATGTACCGGTGCTCGGTGGCCTGACCACCATCAATGGCCCCACCTCCGGCGGCGCCGGCACCCTCAACCGCGGCGGATATGGCCGCAACCAGACCGGCGATAATTTCCCGCATGTCCATGGCGCGGGGTACCGGGCCGTTTACGAACTCTCTCCGTTGGAGAGCGCAGACGTCATCATCGCGACCGGCCAGTCGGGCAATCCGGTATCCGGGCGCTACCGCGACCTGTTCGGAAACTGGCTCGAAGACAGGCGTTTGCACTATTCCACCCTGCCCGGCAGTTTTGACGCCTCACCGCACCAGGTACTGACCATCGGACCGGACCATGACTGACCTGCGCCCCGACATCGACGATATCCGCCGCGCCGCCGCTGACATGCAGGGCGTGCTCAACCGCACACCGCTGGTCAGATCGGTCGCGCTCGGCGACGAACTCGGGGCCGAGATCTGGCTGAAGCTGGAGAACCTCCAGGTCACCGGATCCTTCAAGGCCCGCGGCGCCATGATCCGGCTGGCCGCGCTGAGCGAGGAGGAACGTTCCCGCGGCGTCATCGCCATGTCGGCCGGCAACCATGCCCAGGGTGTCGCCTTCCATGCCGGGCGCATGGGCATTCCGGCGACCATCGTGATGCCGCGCCACACGCCCTTCACCAAGGTCGCCCGAACCGAGGCGCATGGTGCGACCGTGGAGCTTGTCGGCGATGACGTGGCGGAGGCCGCCGACGCCGCCGCCCGGATCGCTGAGGAAACCGGCGCCACCTTCATCCATCCCTTCGACGATCCCCAGGTGATCGCCGGCCAGGGCACTGTCGGCCTGGAGATGCTGGAGGATTGTCCGGATCTCGACGATATCATCGTGCCGATCGGCGGCGGCGGGCTGATCGCCGGAATTGCCATCGCCGCCGCGGCGTTGCGTCCCGAAACCCGCGTCTACGGCGTCCAGTCCGATGCCTACCCGTTCATGCAGCAGGCGCTGGGCCGCGGCCAGGGCACGAACGCGCGTACCGAGGTCGGTGTCGCCGAGGGGATCGCCGTGAAGCGGCCCGGCGCGCTCACGCAGCGCATCGTCGGTGACCTAGTGCCTGAGATCGGCCTGGTCAGCGACAACGATATCGAGCGCGCCATCCAGCGACTCGCCGAGCAGGAGAAGATCGTCGCCGAGGGAGCTGGTGCGGCCGGTGTAGCCGCCATGTTGGCCCGGCCCGATGGCTGGCGCGGACGCAAGGTCGGAATCGTGATCTGCGGCGGCAACATCGATTCGCGATTGCTTTCGACGATCCTGCTGCGCGGGCTTGCCCGGGATGGCCGGATGGCACGATTGCGCATTACGCTGCCCGACAAGCCGGGTGCGCTGGCTTCGATTTCGGCCCTGATCGGCGAGGCCGGGGCCAATATCGTCGAGATCGTTCACCAACGGCTGTTCTACGACCTTCCTGTCCGCTATGCCGAGGTCGACGTGGCGCTCGAGACCCGAAATCGCCGCCATGTGGACAAGCTCATCCAAATACTGGAGTCGAGGGGTTTCCCGGCACGACTTGCGGGAGGCAGCGATTCGGCAGACTAGAGCTACCCGGGCCCGCTTCGCATTTTTC